>CAYUPT010000033.1:0-14385 GCA_964446725.1 uncultured Bradymonadales bacterium
ACACTGGACAAGCGCCAACATTTCTGCCGACGGGAAATCGAGCTCAACAACCGCCTGGCTCCCGATGTGTATCTGGACGTCGTCTCCATCATCGAATCCGATGGTCAGCTGCAGATCGATATCGACAGCGGTGATCGCGACGACGCCGTCGAATACGCGGTCCGCATGAAGCGACTCGACGACGCCGACACCCTGCGGGCTCGCTTCGAGCGAGGTGCCATTCCACCGGGCATCTTTGAGCGACTCGGAAGAAGGCTCGCTCAATTTCACGAAGAGGCCAAACGGGGGCCGGAAGTCGACCGCTACGCCGCATTCGATGTCGTCGAAAAAAATGCGCTCGACAACTTCTCACAGACCCGCGATCACGTCGGACACACCGTCGATTCCGACGTCTTCGAGCGCCTCCAGGCGATGACCGAACAGCGCCTTGCCGAATTCAAACCGCTCATCGAGCGCCGTGCCAACAACGGCGCCGCCCGCGATACCCACGGCGACCTTAGACTGGAGCATATCTACATTATCGACGGCGCCATCTGCATCGTCGACTGCATCGAATTTAGCGAGGCCTTCCGCTACGCCGATCCCATCAGTGATATCGCCTTTCTGGTCATGGACCTCGGCTTTCGCGGCTACGACGACGAGGCCGCTCAGCTCCTCGACGCCTATTTTGACGAAACCGGCGACAACGGCGGCCAGCAACTCGTCGACTTCTACGTCGCCTACCGCTCCTGTGTCCGCGCCAAAGTCCACGGTTTCAAATCCCTGGAGTCCGAGGTCCCGAAACCAAAGCGCGAGGAGGCCCGACAAAAAGCCCAGGCCCACTGGCTTTACGCCCTCTCGCGCATCGAAGGCCCACACCGGGGACCGGAGTTGATCTTATTGGCCGGACTTCCGGCGGCCGGCAAGTCGACGCTGGGCCGAAAGCTCGTCGACGACGGCGATGCCGACATTCTCATCGAAAGCGACGTGGTGCGAAAACAACTGGCCGGCATCGATCCCGACGATTCCGCCGACGCCGACTTCGGAGAGGGCATCTACACCCGCGAATTCAGCGAAAAAACCTACGACGAAGTCGCCCGACGAGCCGCCCGTCATCTCAAAAAGGGCCGCCGCGTGGCCATCGCCGCCACCTTCGTCACCGACGCCCGACGCCTACAGATGATCGACGTCGCCCGGCGACTCGGCATTCCCGTCCGATTTGTGGAGTGCAAAATCCCGGAAGACATCGCCCACCGGCGCCTCAAAACCCGCACCGACGACGTCTCCGACGCCGGCATCGATGTCTACGAAAAGCTCAAAGACGCCTGGGAGACGCCCTCACCGCCGGTGGCCCGGGTCCACGAGACGAAACGGACCTGCTGAGGGCCCCCCAACGACACCGATGGCCGGAGATCCCATTGTATCGACGACACGTCGAAGCCGCGTCATCAACAACCGGGACGGTGATCAGAACATCCCGCCGAAGATGGCGTCCATTACACCTCCGGCGGCATTGACCGCCAGGTACAGCGCGAAGATGACGAGACTGACATTGATGATATTGAGCTTCCAGTCGTTGCGCTCCTCGCCCATCGTCTCTTTGTCATTGACCGCCCAGAATAACAGCGCTGCCGTCAGCGGAAGCCCGAATACGCCGTTAAAGGCCGGGAACATCGTCACCATCTCCACCACACTCATGCCCGTGACGTACTGAACCAGAGGCGAGAACATTCCGATGGCAATGCTCGCGGTGTAGATGATGCGAAATAGCGGAGTACCCTCCGTTTTTTGTTCGTGATCGATGGCCTCCAAAATCATAAACGGAACGGTCCACATAATCGGAATAATGCTGTTGAAGGCCGCCGCCATCACACCCAGCAAAAATACGACCATTGCCCACGGTCCGAGCACTTCGGCGAGCGCCGTTCCCGGATCGGTAAAGTCCCCCAATTCGGTATACCCCGCCGGCAGCAATACCGCCGCCGAAACCACAATGATGGCCACGGTCACCGCTCCACCGACGGCGTAACCCAGACTCAAGTCGCGTCGCACATCCTTGAGGTCACTCTTGTCGGTCCACCCCTTGCGTTTGACGAGAATCGACTCCAGAAAGAAATTTGGCCACAGCGCCGTGGTTCCCAGAATTGCGGCCCCCATGACCATAGCCCCCGTATCCGGAATCGACGGAATGAATCCGGCAGCTACCTCCCCGATATCCGGTCCACTGACGCCGGCGACGACGACATACAACACCAACAATCCGAACATCAGTGCTGTGACGACCTTTTCGACGTGGTCGTAATTGAGAATTCCGACCACAATCGCCCCGATACCGGCCATCACCGCGATCGGCTGCCAGGGAACGGCCCCCTGGGTCAGTGCCTCCACACTCATCCCGACGGCTGCCGTCAGCCCCAGCGTCCAGGCGATACAGCCGATCGACAAAAAGAGCGCAACTGCCAGCGCCAACTTCTTGCCCAATTTCTGGCGGACAAAAACCATCAAATTATCGCCGAAAATCCCGACTCGGGCACTCATATCCTGCGCCATAAAGCCCAGGAGCACGGCGCCGACGACGGCCCAGATCAACACATAGCCGTATTCGACCCCGGCCTGACTGGCGATAAAGATGGAGCCCGAGCCAAAATAGCTGGCCACCATCACAAACGACAAACCGAATTTGTCGAAAAAATTCCGCACCAGCGGAAGCAAAAAACCCATGGATACTTCAGTTGTCTGGAGTGTCGATGATCACGAAAGCGAGGATGCTATTCGTCGATACACAGCGCTATCTTCGACGTTCCAAAACTCGTGAACTTAAATGGTATGCGGGAAACGTCAAACACTGGTCGGCGCTCCACCGGTACAGGCTTCGCGCCAATCGATCAATTATGCCGGAGTCCCACCGCCGACGAGCAGATAGATACCCAAAATCAGCAATACGGCCCCCAGAAACAGCTTGAGGCGCGACGGGTCGATGCGCTGAGCGATCCACCAGCCGGCGACGGTTCCGATCAACAGCGGTATCCCCACGAGTACTGCAAGCCCCCAGTCGATGGCTCCGTGAATGGCGTATCCGACGGTGGCAAATCCAGAGATGAAAATCGACTGGACCTGCGCCAGCGCCAGCGCCATCAACATCGGCACACCCAACACCACCAAAAGCGGCACCGCCAAAACCGGCCCTCCTACCCCCAGCAGGCCTCCCGGTAAGCCCACCGCCAACCCGACACCGACCATCGCCGCCATTGCCCTCCAGCTATCGAGATCCAACTCCTTGACCGGCTCCAGACCGCTTCGCTGGCGGTACATAATGATCAATCCCGTCAGCAATACGAATCCGCCGAGCAGAGCACCGAAGATTCGACCGTCGAGTACCGTATTGAGCTGGGCGCCAGCGAAGGCGCCGACCACGCTGGCGATGCTCAGTAAAAAGGCCGATTTCCCGGCCAGACCACTGGCCAACTCGCCGGACCGAAAATAGGCCACACTGCCGACGAGACCGGTGGCGATAAAGGTCGCACTCGCCGTACCGGCCACGGTGCTGTGATCGATATCGAGCAGCACAAAGAGGGCAATGGTCACAAAAATGCCGCCGGGACCGATGGTCGTAATGCAGGCTCCACCGATCAGTGCGATAATCACGAGTGCGACAGCAAGACCGAGCGACATGGTACCGATCCGTCGGCGGATGGAAGTAATCAGAAGGAGGAGGGACAGACCCGGAGATTGGCCGCCGGGCCTCGGTTTGGCCTAACAATCTGGTGCCGACGATGACAAGGATCACCGTATCCGCTTATGCCCCCGGACTCTCCCCGAAACTCTCGGCGGAACAGTGGCCGGTGACCCGCAATTTTTTCGCCAGATCGCGAAGCGCCGTGCGAATGCCCTCCTCGATGACCGGATGGTAAAACGGCCGGTCCACCAATTCCGGGATCTTCGACTCATTGTCGATCGCCCAGGCCAGTAGATGCGCCGTGTGCTCGACGCGCGGACCGAACATCTCGGCGCCGATAAGTTGGCAATTCGAACAATCGGCGTACAACCGAACCAACCCGTGATTGATCCCCATGACCCGGGCCCGGCCCTGATTGTCGTAGGAGACACTTCCGATTTCAGTGGTCTCCAGGTCGAGCTCCGAAAATCTGGTGCCCACAATCGCCATCTGCGGATCGGTAAACGCAACGGCCAGACGGGGTTTGCGCATCGAGGCCTCCACATTGGGGTAGGCGGCGGCGTTGAAGCCGGCGATACTCCCCTCGTCGCTCGCCTCGTGCAACAGCGGGCGGTGTCCGGCGGCGTCGCCGGCCACAAAGATCGATGAATCGCCGGCCTGAAGGGTTCGTGGGTCGGTGATCGGCTCGTCGTTGTCATCGAGGGGAATGCCGGCGTTCTGGAGCTCCAAGCCCCTGAAATTGGACCGACGTCCGGCTGCCGCCAATACCTCGTCGAAGACCTGACTGCACTCCTCGCCGTTGATATCGGTCCAGTCGAGCCGAATTCCGCCGTCGACGACCTCGGTTTCCGTGATTTCGCTCTTGAGATGCAGTGTCAGACGCCTGCCAAATACCTCATGAGCCTTTTTGGAGACCTCGGGATCGGAAAACGGGCCGAGTTCATCGAAGGGATTGAAAAATTCGACATCGACTCCCAGCCGATCGAGGGCCTGGCCGAGTTCGAGACCGATGATGCCGGTGCCGACGACGGCCATCGACGCCGGAAGATCATCCATCTCGAAGACGTCATCATTGACCATGACCGACTCTTCGATATCGCGAAGCTGTGGCGGGATCCAGGGATGGGAGCCGGTGGCGATGATGATGCGATTGGCCTCTACCCGGGTATGGTCGTCGACCTGAAGGGTATGGCTGTCGATAAACCTTGCGTGGCCTCGAATCCTTTTGTGTTCCGGAATCTCTTTGGTGGACTCCACGACGAATCCCACGAAGCGGTCGCGTTCGCTTCGAACGCGATCCATGACGGCTTTTCCGTCGATACTGACGCCGTCGACGTCGATGCCGAACATCTCGCTTTTGTCGACGTCGTGCGCATTCTCGGCGGCGGCGATCAACAATTTCGAGGGCATGCATCCCACTCGCGCACAGGTCGTGCCGTAGGGCCCGGACTCGATGAGCACCCAGTCGACACCGGCCTTTTCGCACTCTCTTCTGGCGTTGAGCCCGGCAGTCCCGGCGCCGATAATCGCCACATCTACGCTTCGCTTGTTCATCATCGGTCCTTTTGGATTCGTAAGATCAGTTAAAACGCGTTCTCACCTGCAAGCCCGTGCTCCCGGCGCGCAATCAGACGACGTCACTGTATAGACGGCACAACCTGTTTCAGGTTTCGTTTCTTGTCCGTGCAATATGGAACAATATACCGCGACACCAACCGTCTCTCTGAGCGATCGATACCGGCTACAGGCGGTGGTAGGGCTTCTCAAAGCCTTCTCAGACGCTCCGAACGCAGTGTACCGCGTCGCCGCTGTGATTTCCCGTCGTGGTACAGAGGTTGCAATGACTATGCCTGTCCGCGATTGCATTCACCCGCACCTTTGGCACAGACGACACCATGGACAAGTTGATACTCATCGCAGTGGGTCTTTTGACACTGACCGTTCTGGTTCACTCCTTCGCACCGGGAGCTCTCGCATTCTTGACGCCAGAGCCCGACCTCCCCGATGACGGAGCCAGTGTGAGCGAACTCGTCGACAGCGGTCAGGCCCAACTGCTCGATGTTCGAACTGCCGATGAATTCGACGATAACGGCCTCCACGGCGCCAAAAATATCCCGGTCCAACAGCTTTCGGCCCGCATCGACGACGTCGGCGCAAAAGACAAGCCGGTCGTCCTGTACTGCCGAAGCGGCAACCGCAGCGCCCGTGCCAAAAATATTCTGGAGGAACACGACTACGCCGAAGTCTACGACCTGGGCGCTCGCAGTACAGCCCGGCGCATTCTCGACGCATCGGACTCAAACTTAGAACAGGTCCCCCTCAGCACTGGCACACCAACTACAAATTAGCCCACCACAGGAGATGACCATGACGGATCACAAATTCGACGACCCTGCCAAGTTCTGGGACCACAAATTCGACCGCGCCGACTACCGCTACGGAACGGAACCCAACGCATTTATGGCCGATGCCCTGCCGGAGGTCGTCGAGCCCGAAGCGCGGGTACTCTGTGTCGGTGATGGCGAGGGACGAAACGGGGTGTGGTGTGCCGAACAGGGCTACCGGACGACTTCGATCGAGCCGTCGACAGTGGGGGCCGATAAAATCGAGGCCCTGGCCAAAGAGCGCGGCGTCGATATGGAGGTCATCCGCGATGCCATGCCCTCGAGCGCCATCGAAGATGGTGCCTTCGACGCCGTGGTGCTGGTCTTTATCCACGCTCCGGAGTCGATGCGCCGCAAGATCCACCGCGCGAGTATCGAGGCCCTGAAACCCGGCGGCGTCATCGTCCTCGAGGGCTTTACGCCCGACCAGCGCCACAACGATCGAAGCAGCGGCGGCCCCCCGAATCCGGATCTCATGTTTACAGAGTCCATCCTGCGCGATGATTTCGACGAACTCGACATCGACCTGCTCTCCGAACAGGTCGTCAAACTCTCGGAGGGCACAGGTCACAGCGGCAAGGCCGATGTCATCCGCATGATCGCCACCAAAGGACAGTGACTGCCAATACTCGACAAATCGGCGATGGAGATCAGATTTGTCGACCGCTGCACGTCTTCGCGACCATCGTATTGATGAATAGGAGCGGCCGTGGCAGCGGTTCCAACGACAGTTGATCCATTGAAATGATGCCGAATCCGGGGGGATCTGATGAACGCGACGCGACGTCCAAGTGGCCGAATTTACTGGTGGCTGGTGGTCTGCCTTTTGATGGCACCTCTTCTGATGGGACACCATCCCGCATTTCCGGCGCCCCTGGAGTTTGTGCCGATGGATGCCGATGTCGACGATAGCGTCGACGACGAAGACTGGGTACTGGTGGCGACAATGGGCTTTATCTCCTCCGATCGCTCTGACGAGGTGGCCTGCAAGGAGGCCTTCGGCGTCGACGGTATTCTATACGCCGGAGTACTCGGCCCGTCGCACTACGCGATGGCCGCCGGTGACGAGGTCGCCGTGACCTTCGACGGCTGCAACCTCGACGCCTCCCATCCCGTCGACGGCTGGATCGTCGATGTCACCGCCTCACCGCCGGATCGACTGGCGGTCTTGACCAATCGACCACAGGGCGATCACGTCTACATCAGCACCGACGGGGGAGCCTCGCTCGAAGACCCCATCGCCATCGACGCCGACATTCGATTGACCAGTATCGAGTGGCTCGACAACCACCGGGTTGCCGCTTCGGCATTTGACGAGGAGACCGGCGCCGCCCACCTGATCGTCGTCGACGGCCCGGCGCATTCGTCGACGATTCGCGAATTCGACTCCCAGCTTCGCTATCCCTTCTTGCTGGCCGCCGATGGAGACTCCATCGTCAGCGCCGCAAGGCGACCGGATTTCGGCTCCACGCCGGTGTTGGCCTGGGGCGACGTCGACGACCCCGATCGCCACGACGCCGATCTCGAGACCTGGCCTATCGACGGCGATATCAATGGCAACTCCGTGTGGGCGGCGCCGGTCCAGGACGACTGGGACGACGACTGGATGGGCGTCGCCGTCGGCGATGATGAGGGCATACTCGAGATCGACGAGCGCCTCGCGGACCACGACGCTCGCTGCGTCGTCGACGACGGCGACGGACTCTGGGTCTGCAGCAACGGCTTTGCCGAGGCCTACGAGTTGTGGCGCGTCGATGACGGCGATGACCCACAGCCATTTTATCGACTCGCCTATCTCGACGAACCTCGCACCGATTGCCCCAACGACAGCGACGTCGCTCAGATCTGCCCCGACCAATGGGAGTTGGTTAAAGGAGAAATCCCCCGTCGTGCCCTCGATGGCGACGGCGAGTACGACGAACAACCACCGGACGACGACGCAGATGACATTGCGGATTCGCTTCCGGACTGGCACGACGATGTCATCGGCGGTGGCGACGATGGCGCCGGAGGCGACGGCCGTTCATCCGGCGACGATTCCCAACCCGACGATCCCGCCTGTGCTCAGGCGACGACACCGTCGACGCTGGCCATCGATCTCGTCGCCTTCTTGTTGATCATCGGAATTGCCCGCTTTGTCACGACTCGTCGAAGGGATCGGAGAGCGCCGGATCGTCGATAAAATCCGGATCACTGAGGGACTGTAAAAAGTTCTTCAGGTCTTCGCGCTCCTCATCGGTGAGGCGAAATCCAACCATAAACGGACTCTTAAATGGATTCTGACTCCCGTCGCCGCCGTAGGGCCCGCTGTCGACGGTGCGCCCGCCCGCTTCGTAGTGATCGATAACCCCGTCCAGCGTCTCGATGCTCCCGTCGTGCATATAGGGCGCGGTGTACTCGATGTTGCGAAGCGTCGGCGCTCGAAAACGCCCCATATCGCGCTCTCGGCCCGTAAACTCGTACAACCCTCGGTTATCCGGTGGATACGAACCGAGGTGGTCGTAGTTGTACAGCCCGGTATTGTGGAATGATGGACTGGAAAAGACATTTCCCTGGTGGTCGACATCAGCCGTAAAATTAAACCCTCCGTGGCAGTGAAAACACTCCAGTCGTTCCGAGAAAAATAGCGCCATCCCGCGGCGCGCCGACTTACTCATCGCCGACTCCTCTCCGCGGTAGGTGTAGCGGTCGAAGTCGGAGTTACCGGAGATCAGCGTTCGCTCAAAGGAGGCCAGTGCCCTGGTCACCTGCTCGAAGGTCACCAGTGTGTCGGCCTCCGGAAACGCCCTCTGAAACATCTCTTCGTAGCCAGGATCGTCTCGAAATCGCTGTTGCCAGACCCCGTCGATGTTGTGCAGACCCAATTCCACCGGCTCGTCTCCAAACATCGGAATCAGCGCCTGTTCTTCCAGCGAGTTAATGTGGGGATTCGCCCAGTTAAACGAGGCATTGTAGGCGACATTGGTCAGCGACATCGCCGTTCGCGAGTGCTCCTGTCCGGTCGCTCCCACCGCCCGGGGGCGACGGCCGCTAAAGGCCCGCTGTTGGGCATGACAACTGGCGCAGGACATCGACTCGTCGACCGAGAGCCGTGTGTCGTAAAATAGGTGCCTGCCGAGTTCGACTTTGTCATCGGTCATGGGATTGTCGTCGGGTACAGTGGGCTCGGGAAAGCCCTCTGGAAGATCCCACTGGTAGTCCGTGGGCGTTGTATCCACATCGCCGCCGCATCCGGCCGCCAGACCGGCTGCGATCACCACGGCCATAACGGCCCGACACACTATCGAAGGCCCACCGACATCCATTACAGACCTCCCGAAACGGCCTCGAAGACGCCGGTTTCGACCACCGATGTATCCTCAGTCAATCCCAGTTGCTCGAAGAGCTCCTGGCAATCCGGATCGTCGGCTGTCGCCATACAGCCCGCCGGCGTCTCTTCGGGACTATCGCCGATGTCTGTGGCGTCAAAGAGCCGCCCAATATAGATGCGCACGCTGTCATTGCCGACTGAAAACTCGTCGACTACAACCCGCGGACGATTTGGGTACTCACAGGACTCGACACCGCCGTCGGCGTCGGGAAGACATCGGGTGCTTCCGAGATGAAATCGAAATGCGGAGTCGTCGGACTCGATGTCGACACGCAGAAATTTGTAGCCGGCGTTCCAATTCCAGAACATGGCCGGAATATTGAGTGGCGACGGGGCGGTCGACACGTCGTTGTGGTTGATCTCAAAGGGCACACCGATCGAAAACGCCAGCGCCTGCGTCGAATCCAACTCCACATCATCGACATCGATCTCAACGACGTCATTGCCCTCGGCAGGCGTATTCTCGCAATACCCCTCACCGTCGGTGAAATCCAGCAGGGCGACCTCCGCGTGTTGCCACCGCTCGTCGTCGACAATGTCCACCGAATGACGGTCGCCATTGGCGTCGATCAACTCGATATCGTGGATATAGAGGCGCAAATCGGTAATGCGAACGGTGTGATCACCGGCGCCAAACCCCTGGTAGGCTCGATCGCATAAGAAGGGCTCTTCACCGACCACGGCGTCGAATGACAACGCCTCCGTATGCTCCGATTGCCCGCTGCGATCCGCATCCCCGCAGGCCGCCAAAGCCACCAGCAACCCGACCGCTACAGCGACCCTCATGCTTCGATTTCCCATCGAATATCCCCCCCTGCTTCAAACATGGTCGATTGCCGCTTTTGATTATCGCCGTCTTGCGGCATCAATTGTGTGCACAACAGCGCCATTCGCCACGCCCACCTACCGAAACATCCGACGGATCAAATCATGAGCGACCAATTGAGCTTCGACGACTACCAACAACTCGCCGGACAAACCGCCGTCTATCCCGGTCGCGACGACGACACCGTCGCTCCCTATCCCTCCTTAGGCCTGGCCGGTGAGGCCGGCGAGGTCTGCGAGCAGAGCAAACAGGCGATTCGCGACGACGGCGGCCAGATCACCGACCGGCGCCGCCAGAAGCTGCGCAAGGAGCTGGGCGATGTATTGTGGTACGTCGCCGCCGTCTGCTCCGAGCTCGATTTAAAAATGGAGGACGTCGCCCGCCACAACGTCGAAAAACTGGCCGACCGCAAGCGCCGCGGCGTCATTCAGGGCGAAGGCGACGAGCGTTAAACCTACTTGATCATTTCTCGCACGAGTGGATCGCACCGCGCAGATGCGGGAGGTCAAGAAGATGGACCGCAGAGGATGCCGAAGACATCACCGAGTGGCCATCGTCGCCGAGATCGCACATCTGAGCCTGCAAGACGCCGCAAAAAGTGACCAAGTAGTACTAATACGCTGTCAAGATAATGTCGGACCGAGCAGCCCAAGACTCCTCGGTCGCTAGACCCAAGGGGTACTTCTTCGCTTTGCTCAGGGCGCGCTCCCAGCGCGAGACCGAGAAGATATTGTCGCAGTTTCAATCGAAAAACGGCGCCTGGCAACGCCGGGGTACCGGCGCAAGCGGATCGAAGGATTATTGACGGCAACTGCAGTCTAAATCGGCCGGAAATCGCGACGGGAGACTTTTTAGATAGATTCTAAGACGAGTGCGTGCTGGCGTGGAGTCGATGGCTGCGGAGACACCCCTTCGAGCCTCAATTGGACGAGGCCGACGCCAATCCACATAGATCACAAGACTCCTGTCGCCGCCCGACTTCAGATTCGATCTTTTTTGGATTTTTACGCAAGATTTTCTCCAAATCGTCGACAATAGTAATGCAGGTGACGAAGGTACCGGTTGGCGGACCTTCGGTGAGAATCGACGACGAATCGAACGGAGGATTCGAGCTCAACGGATGGTCCCGGCGCAATTGTTCAAACTCGCGAGCACCGGGCCCGTCTGATTGGGCGACGAATACAACGAACGATGAACAGAATTGATTCTACAATTTCTGCGGTCGGAGCCGGACCAGCTCGCCGTATATCGCATTGGCCGGCACCGGGTTGGCGGAGCATACCGTGTAAATCCCGTACGATCAGGGTATCGCTCTGTGCTCCGCGGCAAGGCGGGATAATAGTGACCGGGAAAAAGGTTTTTCCCGAGTTCCTAAAATTGACCGCTCGACAAAAAGCGGTACGGGTCACAGACTCCCAGCGGTTCGAGGAGCGAGATTGCCGAGTCGGTTCATCGTTCGGCTACGGCCGGCGGTGCATCGGCGCCATCCAGGCGTCTCGAAGGGTTGCCACAAAAACTCGGCTTTTTCATTTCTCACTTCTGGCGCAGAAAAAAATGAGGCCAGAACAAAAACTACAAACGAGTGATCAATGAAGAAATGACCACGACGGTACTCGCATAATTATCGCTTAACGATCGATATGTATGGAAATCGCAGTACTGCACCGTATGTAGCGCATCACTACGGCCGTTCTTGAACACTGGCTACCCTACACCTACCGCCGACCGGCCCCGGAAATTTATTGATCGAAATAGGGGTATTAAATGCAAAGCGCATCAGTTTTCTGATACGTTGCAAATTTACTGGAGCTGTATTTGAAATGCCCGCAGACTGGCTCCCCGGTCTCCGGCCGAGTCGCAATGCGATTCATGCTCATGCTCCGGGGAGGTGGCGTTTTGACGGACTACTGGAAACAGTATTTTTCCCCGCGCCGCGCTGAGAGAAGACAAATGAAAGCGTCCCGCTACAAGATCTCTCGAAGTACCTGGCCGGGAACGCCGCGGCGCACCATTTGAGTCGCCTCTTCGATATCGCGGTGCATGACCCGGTCGCGCTCCAGGTAGTCGACGTTGCGGCGCAACTGACGGCGGGCCTGTTCGGTACCCTCACCGGGTGCAAATCCCTCGCGAAGATCGAGGCCCTGGGCGGCGATGAGATATTCGATGGCGACGATGCGCTGCACATTCTCCAATACCTCCAAAGCATGGAGGGCGGCGTGCATCCCCATCGAGACGTGGTCCTCCATATTGGCGCTGGTGGTAATGGAGTCGACGCTCGCCGGATGGGACTGCGTCTTATTTTCCGACGCCAGTGCCGCCGCCACGTACTGGGGAATCATCATTCCCGAATTGAGTCCGGGCTCGTCGACCAGAAAGGGCGGAAGTCCCTCCGAGAAGTATTTGTCGGTCAACTTCGCGCAGCGGCGTTCGGCGACAGAGCCGATCTCAGAGATGGCCACCGTCAGGTAGTCGAGGGCCATGGCCACCGGCTGGCCGTGGAAATTGCCACCCGACAAAATCGCCCCTGGATCGTCGCCCTTAGGTGTAAAGACCAGCGGATTGTCGGTGACGGCATTGCTCTCAGTGACCAGGACGTCGCGGACGTGATCCAGGGCATCGCGGCTCGCCCCGTGGATCTGGGGCATGCACCGCAGGCAGTACGAATCCTGAATATACTCCACTTTGCCTTCCACCGTCCCCCGTTCGGCGCCGGCCAGCTCACTGCCCTCGAGCATCTGTCGGAGATGGTAGGCACTATCCGATTGACCACTGCGACCGCGCAATTCGTGAATTCTAGTATCGAGTGCTTCCAGTCTCCCGGCGACGGCGTCGAGGCTCATCGCCCCGACGGCATCGGCGCAATCGAGTAATTCTGCAAATTCAATGGCCACCACCGAGCCGACGGCCGTCATTGCCTGGGTTCCATTGAGAAGGGCCAGCCCCTCTTTGTAGGTCAACTGCGTCGGTTCCAATCCAGCCTCTTGAAAGCCCTCGTCGGCCGGATGTCGCTGACCGTCGATATACACCTCACCTTTGCCGATGACGGGAAGGCACATATGAGCCAGCGGACACAGATCGCCGCTGGCGCCGACACTGCCCATCTCCGGGATCACCGGATGGACCCGGCGATTGAGCATTTCGATGAGCAACTGCAACGTCTGGGGCCGGATCCCGGAATTGCCGCGGGCCAAAGCGTTGATGCGAAGTAACAACATGGCCCGCACGACCTTTTCGTCCAGTGGGTCGCCGACGCCACAGGCATGGCTGACGAGCAGTCGCTCCTGAAGGGTCTCGGCATCTTCGGGCTCAATGACGTGATTTCGATTGGCACCAAAGCCGGTGGTCACACCGTAGACGGCGCGTCCACTCTGGGCCATCTCTCGCACAAAGGCCGCCGATTCCTGGATCGATTCCAGGGCCTCCTCATCGATCTCGACGTTGCGTCCGTCGTAGACGACGTCCTCGATAATCCCCAGCTCCAATTGACGGCGTCCGACGGCGAAGGTGTTACTCATTTCAACCACTCCCGAGTTTTAGTACTGACAAAATGCAACAGACCCAGCCGGCGAGCATCGCCACGCCACCAATCGGCGTAATCGCGCCCAGTCCCCGGGCCCCGGTGAATACCATCAAAAACAGCGATCCCGAAAATACGAGGATTCCCGCTGTGAAACTCCAACCCATGACCAGCGCCGTAATCGCCTGTGTCTCACCGTATAACCAGGCAGCCACAAAAAGTCCCAGCGCGTGGTACATCTGGTATTGGACACCGGTCTGCCAGACCTCGAGCATTCGCTGATCGACGCGACCTTCGAGACCGTGGCTTCCAAAGGCACCGGCGGCAACACCGATAAGAGCGAAGACAGCGCCCAGTAAGGCAAAGATTTTCATGGCCACTCCTGTAGTTCGATGTCATCGAGTGGTTCACCGTCGGCCGAGTCGCCGTCGCCGAGTTGATCTCGATGTTCTTGGAGAAATAGAAGTTGCTCGCGAGCACTGCGCTGGCGATGTGAATCGGGGTGAAACAAGGCTCGATGGCGGGCGAATTCAGACGTACGATAGGCCACCTCTTCGGCCTTTAATTCGGCGATTTGTTGCGCCAAATTGGCGTCGACATCGTCGACATCATCGCCGTCACCGCCATCACAGC
>CAYUPT010000034.1:0-1751 GCA_964446725.1 uncultured Bradymonadales bacterium
AGTAGGTGGCGTCGATAATCTCGCGCTGGGAACGGCCCACCAATAGCTCTACAGAATTGCGGAACCCTCGATCGGAGAACTGGAAACCGATCTTGGAGGTGGCATCCAGGTAGATCGTCTCCCCATCCAGGGACTTCAGATCGCGGAGCGCGATGTCGGTATGAAAGGACTTGGTCGACATTCGCCTCACGTTCGAAAGGAGCGGGAATTGGACAAAGCGCCCCCGAGTGATCACCGAGTAGTCCGCCGATATTCGGTCGGCGGGGGCCACCCCGGAGACGATCGCAATCTCGTTGGGTTTGACGACGTGCACAAGGCGCGTGAACGCCGCTGCAATCGCGCCCAGTGCGATCAGGCCGACGCCGGCTAACACAATGATAAATTCCATAAGGAGCGCTCCGTGAGGTTATCGAGCACCATCTACCAGTTCTGATTGCTGAACGACGGCTCGGAGGCCGCCTCGACATCGGAATGCGAGTCCTCAGTCGTTGCATGCGAATCGTCGGTCGTAATGCGCTGGAGATTGAGGGATACGACGTGTAGACCGACCTTCGTCAATTCCTCTTCCAGCCCCCAGAGTTCGCGCTCCAACGCCAGACGGTCTGCGCCGATGTCGTCGGCCGACATGCCGCCGATGACGGCGTCCATCTCGGATTCGATGATCTGCTGGACCTCAAACGCGATCTCATCGCGCGAGCGGCCGGCGTAATGCTCGACACCGGCTTCCACAACTGGGGGACGCCGGGCCAGACGCAACAATACATCGGCATCCAGTTGTACTTCGACGCCATCGGAGGTCACCGCATCATCACAGTGGACCTCTACCTGAAGCAGTGTGGTATCCAGTTCATCGACGTTCTCGACGAGGGGAACCGCAATCTCCCAGCCCTCGGTCACCAGCCGAATATTCCCCGTCGACACGGCCTGTCCGAGATCGTCGCCCTCGTAAATGATCTTCACTTTGTCGGGAGCGGCGATGACGCGTTGGTTGCTCAAAACGAAGAACCCAACCGCGATGATCCCGGCCAATATTAGCACGAGCTCTACGGATGTAATGACCATGATGGACGCCCGATTCGGACAGGGTTGATGTATTGGGAACGACGCAGCCCTCAGCCTACGGATAACAGACGTTCTTGCCAATGCCGGGCGAGGTCTCGTTCTGTGGCGTTCCGGACGCAATGCCGGTCCACTGCCAATTGACCGACCATCATATCCGGTGTAGGAACGACGGTGATGGATCCGAATTCTGTACGGGGTCCCTAAACCAAACAACTCTGGGATGAGCGCAATGAACAGTAGATCTGGAAGAATATTAGTTTTTGGTATCGTCGTATTGTCGGCGCTATTTCTATTTGCCTGTGGGGGAGAAACGGAATCCGAGGAGCCGGATTGCCAGGCAGGGGCGAGCCTGTGCGATGATACCTGTCATGATTTGAGTCATGACCGCCTCAACTGCGGTGAATGCGGCAACGCCTGTGACGACGGCGAGGTCTGCAGCAATGGCGAATGCGCGCTTAGCTGCGGCGGCGGGCTCGACGAATGCGACAATACCTGCCGCGACCTTCAGACCGACCGTCAACATTGCGGCGAATGCGGAGCCTCCTGCGACGACGGCGAGGTCTGCAGCGGCGGCGAATGCGCGCTTAGCTGCGGCGGCGGACTCGATGAATGTAACGGCGTCTGCCGCGACCTTCAGACCGACCGTCAAAACTGCGGCGAATGCGGAACCTCCTGCGACGACGGCGAGG
>CAYUPT010000034.1:1851-14375 GCA_964446725.1 uncultured Bradymonadales bacterium
GCGAATGCGGAACCTCCTGCGACGACGGCGAGGTCTGCAGCGGTGGCGAATGCGCTCTCAGTTGCGGCGGCGGGCTCGACGAATGTGGCGGCGTTTGCCGCGACCTTCAGACCGACCGTCAAAACTGCGGCGAATGCGGAACCTCCTGTGACGACGGCGAGGTCTGCAGCGGCGGCGAATGCGCGCTTAGCTGCGGCGGTGGACTCGACGAATGCGGCGGCGTTTGCCGCGACCTTCAGACCGACCGCCAAAACTGCGGCGAATGCGGAACCTCCTGTGACGACGGCGAGGTCTGCAGCGGCGGCGAATGCGCGCTTAGCTGCGGCGGCGGACTCGATGAATGTAACGGCGTCTGCCGCGACCTTCAGACCGACCGTCAAAACTGCGGCGAATGCGGAACCTCCTGCGACGACGGCGAGGTCTGCAGCGGTGGCGAATGCGCCATCAGTTGCGGCGGCGGACTCGACGAATGCGGCGGCGTCTGCCGCGACCTCCAGACCGACAACAACAACTGCGGCGGATGCGGCGAATCCTGCGACGACGGCGAAGTCTGCAGCAGTGGCGAGTGTGTAGCGTCCTGTGGATCGGGTCTGTCGTTTTGCGACCAGGCCGGAACCTCCGGCTACTGCGCAGATCTCGACTCCAGCCCCAGTAATTGCGGAAGCTGTGGAAATAGCTGTTCCAGCGATGCGACCTGTGACAACGGCGAGTGCACCACACTGTGCGACGCCAATACCACGGTATGCGTCGATTCCGACGACGCCATAACCTGCGTCGACGATCTGCTCGAGAACCGCCATCACTGCGGTAGCTGCAACACCGTTTGCGAAGTCGATGAAAATTGCCAAAGCGGCGACTGTCTTCCCTGCACACCGACGGTTGTAAGCCGCACATCGAGCGAATTCCCAACGGACGCTCCCAGCGGAGTTCGAGACAGCTGTTACGGCAGCGGCGACACCTGCCCCGTCGTCCAGTGCGGCGAACTTGAAACCTGGCCGATGAGCTACAGCGACAACCGCCTATCGGTAGCGGTCGTGACCTACGACGGCGATGACCTCATCGACTACCAGGAGGAATCCGGAGCCCGTTACATCTATGAGACGAGTCTCGATTCCGACAGTGAGACGGCGACCTTCACCGGGCAATCCGATAACACCGTGACCATTCCCTGGTCCGATCTACGACTTCCCTGACCGAACCCCATAACACGCCGACAGGCCCTCTGTGTCGCTGACGATAATCCAGCGGCCAGAGGGCTTTCGTATATTTTGTCTACCCCGCCGATCGCCGCCTCGCGGTGAAATCTCTGCTCCCTCCCGGACCGGCGTGATATGCCACCGGTAACAGGGGGCGAATCCACCGGGGCTTTGACGCCTCGGTCCATCGCCACCATCGTGGCCCACAGATCGGGAGCGACCGATCCGGTCTTGAACTTCACGTCGACATACGGCATGCACATCGACCGTCGAGCCCCTGTGCCGCCACTTTCTCTGCGAGTTTGCCATGGATTCTTTCGTCAAACGCCTGCTGACCGAACGCGACCGCCTGGCCGAATTGGATGTCGATGCCGATCGCCTCGCGGAGGCGCTGTCCGGCGAAGACTCCGAACTCATCGCCGCCCTCTGTATCAGTGCTAGCGCCCTGCCGGGTCAGTCGGCACACGATGTCGATCCCGTGGCATTGCTCAACGACGCCGATACCGAAGCGTCCTATCTGCGGCGTCTGGCCGTCTGTTCGACCCTGGAGGTCGCCGGTGTCGACGATCACATCGACGGCAAGCTCGAACACTCCGACGACCCGTCGGGCATGATCGATGCCCTGCTTCGAGCCGGCACCGACTGGTACCACCCGGCACTGGTCGATGCCATCGATGACGACGACAGCCGCTTCGGTGCCGCCTGCCTGCTGTCGCGAACGGCGCCCGACGAACTCGAGGAGGCCATGACCGACCTGGAGACGACGCCGAATCTGCTCGAGACCCTGCGCGCGGTGGCCCTATTTGGCGACGACGATTGGTACGGCGCCCTGCGCCAGTGGCGCGACCATCTCGTCGACGACGACATCGACGACCGGACCTTGTCAAGACTCGACGGGGTCCTGGCGACGGTGGCCCCCGAGCGCTACGCCCAGGCGCTGCTGATGGGCCAACTCGACGACGGATGGCTCTCTGATGACCGGGCGGTGGCCGACTTTTTGACCGTCCACGGCACCTCGGAGTGGAGCTCCACACTGGCCGTATTTCGCCACGTCCGCGACACCCGGGCCTTCGAACTGGCCGCCGCCTTCGCCGCGGCGGCCGCCATGGCCTATCGCTTCGAGGATGTCGACAATACCGACCGCTTGGCGCCGGACAACGCCGGGGACTGGATCGCCGAAGAGCCGACGAAAGTCGCCTTTCAGCTCGCCATTTCCGACGACGACGAATTGGCCCAATTGCTCGTGGAGGCCACCCTGCATCAGGCCTTGATTCGCCGGGGTATTCAGCCTCCGGCGATGACCGGCCTGCCGCTATCGGGCCACCCGCCGGAGTCCGGCGACCTCGACGAGCGCCTCGATTTGCTCCGCCAGTTGTCGATGGATCCCCCCGGTGAGCGCGTACAGGTTGTGCGCACTCTCAACGACCTCCGACAGCTCGCCGAAGAAGGCGCCATCGAAACCTCCCAGGCCACATCGGTCCTCGAGGACTTTTCGAGCGCCGGCGACGCCCCGCAACTGGTGGCCACCGCCTTTGGCGACGCCGACAGCATCGGGCGCTTCGACGACTGGGGCTGCCGGGGCCTGGAGGCGCTGACGATCCAATTTCGCCGTCCCACCGACGCCGCCCTGGCGGCCGTCGCCGACGGCTGGTTTGACGCCCCCGTCGAGCGCACGGCGGTCTACCGCGCGGCCTTCGATGCACTGCTCGATGTCTTCGATGACAACCGCTAACATGGGGACGTGATCCGCTTCGAAAATCCCCGGCGCTGTCTACATTCGCTACCGTATGGCCAATCCGACTGTACCACCGACGTTTTTGCCGTCAGGAGAACACCATGAGCGAAGCCCCATACTCCGAAGAATTCATCGACGAGATGCGCGAAAAGCTGGAGGCCCGCCGCGCCGAACTGGTCAATAAGAGCCGGCTCGCCCGCAACGAACAGCACGACGGAGGCGACAAAAAGGGCGATTCCATCGACGAGTCCGTCGACGAACAGGGAACATCGACCGAAATGGCCCTCAAGGACCGAGAGCGCAATTTCCTCAATCAGATCAACGACGCCCTAGACCGCATCACCGACGGCGAGTACGGCTACTGTCAGACCTGCGGAAATCCGATCAACAAGGAGCGACTCCGGGCCCGACCGATGGCCGCCGAGTGCATCGAATGCCGAGAGCAACGCGAGCAAGACCAGCGGCGCCATCACGCCAAAAAGCCGGGCATGTTCTCACCGACCAGTCGCGGCAACTGACCGGAGCCTCATCACGTCGTATCCGGGCCGACCCAGCGCCCCTCGAAAAAGACATTATTCGATTCGAATCCGAAGTTGTTGTACAGCTGAACGGCCGGCTCGTTGTCCTTGCCGACATTGAGGGCCAGCAGCGAGACCTGTTCGAATAATTCCTCGACGAGCCGGCCGGTGACCGCCGTGGCCAATCCCTGGCCGCGGTACTCGGAATGGGTCACCAGATTGCCGATGACGGCCACGTCGTGTTCCTCGCTCAATACGTGGACGCCGCCCATGCTGATAAGGCGTTCGTCGTCGCGGATCCCGAAGTACAATCCGGTCTCGAGCTGGTAGGCCTCAAAGAAATTATCGGGGTAGTGCTCGTACAGCTCCATGATGGCCGCCGTGTCGCGGTGGCCGAGGCGCTCGACGCGCTCGTCGCCGTCGACGGGCTCGAAATCCTCGCGCCGAAGTCCCATGCGCACCATCGCCGACGCTCCGGTGGTCGGATAGACCGATTGCAGGGCCGGCATCTGCTCTTCGAGCACGTGGAAGTGAAAGCGCTCGGGAACGACCTGTTGGCTGGCCTCCAGGAATTGCTCCAGTCCCTCGCCGTTTCCACTCATGAAGACCACCGGCAGACTCAGCCCCCGGTAGACGAGCATCAGATTGCGCAGCTGTCCGCTGTCGTCGCGGGCCCCGTACCACTTGCAAAACTGGAAGTAGGCCGGATCGAGATTGCCGAGTAAATACGCATTGGCCAGCCGATCGCCGGTCAAAAAGTCGCGCAATTCGTCGCGATCGGTCAGTTCTTCGACGGGCATGGAGACTCCTGGTCGGATGCCTGGAGTGGGCGTTCACTGTCAGTATCACACCGGCGCCGGCGCCGTGACCCCGCCGGAGGCGACAGGCTGCCGACGCGACGCGAGATGTGGGAGGTAGTGGTGCATCGCGCCTGGTGTACGACCGACGCGAACGGGGACCAATCGGCTCGTCGGGCGAAAAGGACGAATCACAACTACCGAACCCGCCCCGGACGGCCCGCGTACTCCGATGGCTCACACGCGTCAAACAGTGTAGTCGCGAGCCCCCCTCTTGGCAATGAACACCGGTGGCGCCGGGAGCTCGATGTCGACGCCATCGCCTTGCCAATTGACCACCGGAAAGGCATAACCGACCGTGTATCGATCGCATCGACCATCCCCGCCAGCCACTCCATGATACGATGACGACTCCCGACTGGATCGACACACTCAATCCGCCCCAGCGACGGGCGGTCCAACACCGCGACGGTCCGCTGTTGGTGCTGGCCGGCGCCGGCAGCGGCAAGACCCGAGTATTGACCCATCGGGTCGCCTATCTCATCGAAGTCTGCGACGTCTCGCCAAAGAGCATCGTCGCCGTCACCTTCACCAATCGGGCCGCCGACGAGATGCGCCAGCGCGTCGATCGGCTCATCGCCGACGACGAGGCGGCCCGCGACGTCGTCATTTCCACGTTTCACAGCCTGGGAGCGCGACTTCTGCGCCGCCATGCCCCGCGGGCCGGACTGGACTGGAGCTTTTCGATCTACGACTCCACCGACCAGAAAAGCCTGATCTCCGATGTCGCCGAACGACTCGGCAAGGATACGGGGCGCAAGTCGGTGCGCCGACATCAAAACTACATCAACAGCCGAAAAAACCAGGCCCAGACCCCACAACAAGCTCAGGAAGTCGCCTACGACGCCCGCTCCGAGGAGAGCGCCAACTTCTACGCCAACTATCAGGCCGCCCTCCGCGATGCCGACGCCGTCGACTTCGGCGACCTGATTTTGGAACCGCTGCGGCTATTTCGCGAAGACCCCGGATTTGCCAAAAAACTCAGTCATATCTGGCAGTATCTGATGGTCGATGAATTTCAGGACACCAACGACGCTCAATACGAGTTGCTCGAACACTTGACGGCAGTCCACGACAACCTGGCGGTCGTCGGCGACGACGACCAGTCGATCTATCGGTGGCGCGGCGCCGATCCGAGCCATATTCTGGACTTCGACGAGGCCTTCGAATCTGCGGAGGTCGTAAAACTGGAGCAGAATTACCGATCGACGGGACTGATTCTGGACGCCGCCAACGACGTGATCGCCGAAAACGACCGGCGCCACAACAAGACGCTGTGGACCGATCGGGCCCAGGGCTCGCCGATCAACGTCTTTACGGCCCGCGACGACCGCGAAGAAGCGGGCTATGTGGCGGAGTCGATCTTCGACGAATTGCGCAAGGGGGCGGACCCCGAAGATTTTGCCATCTTCTATCGCATCAACGCCCAGGGCCGGCTCTTCGAAGAGCAGCTCCGTCAGTACGGCATCGACTACCGCATCGTCGGCGGTCTGAGCTTCTATGACCGAATGGAGATCAAGGACGTACTGGCCTATCTTCGGGCGGCGCTCAATCCCGCCGACGACGTCGCCACGGCCCGCATCATCAATACCCCGCGGCGGGGCATCGGCGACAAAACAGTCGAAAAACTGCGCGATGCCATCGCCATCGACGGCATCGACAATCTCCAGGACGCCGCTCAGATCGCCGATGAGGGACTGGCCCGCGACGACCTCTTTTCTCCCCGCATCAGCGCGCCGGGCGACGAGGAAATCCTGGAGGAGCTGGACTCCATTAGCGGAGTCTCCATCGGCGGCATCTCCACATTCCGACAGCTCATCGAGCAGACCCGCGATGATCTGATGCATTTTGAGTCGCTCGGCGATGTCGTCGAGCGGCTGCTCGAGCGCACCGCCTACCCGGATCACATCAAGTCCACCGATGCCGACAATGCCGAGGATCGGCTTCGCAATATCGGCGAGTTGATCAGTGCCATCGAGGAATTTGAAGAAGACGAGACGACGCCGGCGCTACTCGAATCGGTGCGGGAGTCGATGCCCGACGACGCCGACGATCCACTGGCCACATCGGAGGCCTCGATGAGGCTGCGGGCCTTTCTCGATCGCTCGGCACTGGTGCGCCAGACCGATGACAGCGACGACGGCGCCGTCACCCTGATGACCATCCACGGCGCCAAGGGCCTGGAATTTGATACCGTCTTTGTCGTCGGCATGGAAGAAGATACCTTCCCGAAGCTGCGCGACGACGACCCCGAGGAATTGGCCGAAGAGCGCCGTCTGGCCTACGTGGCGATCACCCGCGCCGAAAACAACCTCCATATCACCAACGCCAAGCGACGCCGGGTCTACGGAAAGTACCGGGATACCGAACCCAGTCGATTCTTGCTCGATATCGAGCCGGAGCGGCTTCGACTCGACCCCAGGAGTTCGTCGACGAGTATCGATTATGCCGCCTCCCGGCGCCCCTCGTCATCGGACCGGCATTCGCGCCACTCGACGCGTTCGTCCTCCTCGTCTTCGTCGTCCTGGAGCTTTGACCAGTCGAGTCCGTCGGCCGACAGCCCCGACAGCTTCAACCAGGCGCCGCCGCAGTGGGAGTCGGGGGCGTCGTCGAGCGACGCCGGCAACACCACCGCCCCGGGCCGGACCGGCGAATCGAGTAGCGATCTGGTGGGCACCACCGTCAGCCACAGCCGCTTTGGCCCCGGCAAAGTCGTCGAGGTCTCCGGAAGTGGCGACAAGGCTCGGCTGACCATCGATTTTCCAGCGGTCGGCCAGAAAACGATCGTCCGGAAATTCGTCAAAATACTGGGATGAGTCGTTAGCCTGAGAAGCTGTTAAAAAAAGCCCTGAAATACCGCGGCGCCACCGGAGACCGGCGGCGCCGCAGTCGATCAGGTCAGGGCGTTGGCGAGATCAGAAGCTGTCAAAATAGTGTCGGACCGAGCGAGGCCGAGAAGATTTTGCCGCAGTTTTCGATCGAAAGACGAGGCCTAGCAGCGCTAAGTCAAGGATTTTCGACGGGAACTGCGGTCTAAATCAGCCGGAAATCGCGACGGGAGACTTTTTGATAGCTTCTCAGTCGATGGTGTATTCGACGGGACCGTCGACGTTGTTGTCGAGGTCGACGTCGTCATTGCTGCGCGGATCGACGACCGTCCAGGCGTCGTAGGTGCCGGCCCCAGCTGACTGGGTGGCCGAATCGGTGACGGTCACCGTCTCTCCGGCCGAAATCTCGCCCAGTGACTGGAACGTATCGCCCCAGGTTCCAACGGTTGGAGCCTCGTCTTCGTCGAGGAAAAACTCGACCCAGATGGTGGAATCGGCGTCTTCGGAGCCGATGTTTTTGACCACCGTCTCGAATTGAACCTGGTCGCCATCAACGGTGACATCGAAGTCCAGAATCGCCAGATCGATGCCATCGGAGGTGAGATCGAAGGTCGCCGGTGTACTATCGGGACAATCGACGGTTGCCGTGCCGTTGCCATTGTTGGTGACCGTGCAGCTTTCGGCACCGTCGCCACCATTACCGTCTTCTCCGTCGGAAAACGTCACCTCCGTTCCGTCGTCGCAACTGAGGGTGTAGGTCCCGTCGGAATTGTCGGCCACACTGCAACTGGCGCCGTCTTCTCCGTCCTGTCCGTCCTGTCCGTCCTGTCCGTCTTCTCCGTCAGAAAAGGTCACCTCCGTTTCGTCGTCACAACTGAGGGTGTAGGTCCCGTCGGAATTGTCGGCCACACTGCAACTGGCGCCGTCTTCTCCGTCCTGTCCGTCCTGTCCGTCTTCGCCGTCTTCTCCATCGTAGACGGTGGCCTCCGTGCCGTCCTCGCACAAAATGGTCTTGGAGCCATCGCCGTTGTCCTCGACCGTACAGCTGGTGCCGTCTTCGCCATCGGCGACCGTCACCTCGGTGCCATCCTCGCAGCTAATGGTGCTAAAGCCATCCTGTTCTTCGACGGTGCAACTGGTGCCGTCGTCGCCGTCGCGCCCGTCCTGGCCATCTTCGACGACATACGACGAACCGTCGTCACAGGAGATCGTCGCTGTCCCGTCGTCATGGTCCTCGACAGTACAGCTCGTCCCGTCCTCACCGTCCTCGACGGTAAATGACGAGCCGTCGGGACAGGTCAGCGTTGTCACGCCGTCATCCCCTTCATCGACCTCACAGGACTGAGGGGTCTCCTCACCTGCACACCCGAAGGACAAGACCACTACAATTAGCAGCGATAACAAAACCGAAATCCGACTCTTCATAGAACCTGCTCCAAAACACGGGCTGGTGTGATGTTGTAGACGTATTCAAATCCCCCGGCATTGGCGAGCCCCCCGACCGATGGTCCTCTCCAGATTTTTGAACTAGTTAGCAGGGTATCAAGCATCGGGTTTGTGGTGCAATAATCGGCATCGAAAATTCCGGACAACGCCGCAGGGGGCCATGCAACACTTCAACGCTGGATCCGATGACATCGGTGCGCCGGGAGGATTCCCGGCGCTGTCATCGCACAAGCGAGCTGATACCACCGTGGCCTCCTGACGATCCGCTCCCCGATGGGCGAGCTGCCGAAGCGCAGCGACGGCTGAGGGGGCACCGGAATAACTCATCCCGCCGCCTTTCGACGGTCGGAGGTGACCACATCAAACCCCTCTCGCGGGAGTCTGGAAAAATACCGAATAATGGACCATCATCGCAGGACACCCTCGGTGAACGGCGTGTACCGGACTCCTTTTTGGCTCCGCGATGTTATTCGGCATCATCTCCAACCTATTTGGCTCCGATCGGGACCAGTCCGAGAACCTCGAGGACTGCTGCGATAGCGATTTGATGCTCCGGTACGCCGAAGGCGACGATAGGGCCTTTGCCCTTCTTTTTGAGCGCCATCAAGGGCCGCTGTACAACTTTGTGTTGCGAAGTTGCGGTCAGCGCGCCGTGGCCGACGAATTGGTCCAAGAGGTCTTCGAGCGCGTGATCAATGCCGCCGATTCCTACGAGCCGAAGGCCAAATTTACCACCTGGCTGTACGCCATTGCCCGAAATCTGTGCATCGACAACGCCCGGAAGGGTTCGCGCGCAGAAATTTATTCGCTGCAAAATCCCGTCGGCGACGACGAGGAGGCGACGGAGCACCAGGAGCTCTTGGCCGATGAGGATGCCAGGGCGGGCGATGTGGAAGTCGATCGCCGCGCGTTTCGAGACCGGCTTCAACAGGCGCTGGAGACGCTTCCCGCCGAGCAGCGAGAGGCGTTTTTGTTGCGCGAAATTTCGGGACTCAAATTTCGGGAGATCGCCGATGTGGTCGACACCA
Source organism: uncultured Bradymonadales bacterium (assembly GCA_964446725.1). Classification (GTDB taxonomy): domain Bacteria; phylum Myxococcota_A; class Bradymonadia; order Bradymonadales; family Bradymonadaceae; genus SLJM01. The sequence continues at coordinate 11,460 of CAYUPT010000034.1, forward strand.
AAGTGCCCACCGTCAAGAGTCGCCTGCGCTATGCGCTCCAGAAATTGCGGCGCGAACTCCAGGAATTTAGCGAACACAGTCTGGACGCCGATGAGTACGAACAGGTCGTCCCTTGAGTCAATTTAGATCGATCTGCCCTCGGCTGCGTTGAAACCATCGAGGGAGTCACGAGCCACTGAGAGAATAACCCCAGTCTACCAAGCAAAGTAGCTGTTGTTCATGACCACCGATCGCACAGATGAACTTCTCGATTTGCTCTACGGCGAGTGTACGGCCGAAGAGGAGGCCCGGCTGCGCGAGGCGATCGACGAGGATGAGCAACTCGCCGGGCAATGGCAGAAGCTCCGGGCCGAACGCGACGAGGTGCAAGAACATATCCCGCCGCCGGAGGATGTGCCCGATGACGTCAGTGAGGCCATTCTCGAAGCGGCGTCTTCCGGGACCGACGACGAGCGACGCAGCGCTGGCGGTTCCCCCTGGTTGGGCCTGGCGGCGGCAGCCGTCGTCATATTGGCGGCTTCGGCGACCTATTATATCGTCGTCCATCTGGCACCGGGGCAGGACCGTTACTTCGATGAGCCGGTCGCCGGGCAGGCAGTGGAGGAATCGACGGCCGAATCGCTGCCTTCTATCGGGGAAGCCGAACAAGATCGGGCCGTCGAGGTGGAGCCGGCGGTCGATGAGATTGTCGAGGCCCGACGCCGGGCCGATGAAGAGCAGCAGGAGATCGCCCAGCGACAACTCGATGAACGAGAGGAGTTGGAAGTCGCAAGGCTCGACGATGGCGATACCGAGGTGCCCCAACAGCGGTCGCCATCGCCGACGCCCGAATCGGAGCCGGCGCTCGAATCGGAGCCGGTGCCCGAGCAAGACAGTGGGTCGACGGAATTCTTTGATTTCAGCGGGTCACCCGGTGGCCGTGGTTCCGGAGGCAGTGCCAACCCGCCAACGGCCGATGATAGCGTCGATGACGTGATCGATAGTCTGGCAGAGGAGGCCGACCGGCCGGAATCACCGGGGGCGATCGGGGGCGCCGGAGCCGTCGATGATGACGAAGTCCGGCAAGAGGACCCGGAATCGCGGGCCGAACAATTGTGGCAATCCGCTCAGAGCGCTCGCGATGACGGCGATGACAGCGGCGCGCGAGACGCCATCGAATCGCTGTTTGACGAAGAACTAGTCGATGAATTCGATTCCGACACACAGCGCGATATACAGCAACTCCGGCGCCAACTTCGGGGCGATGACGGCGATGATGGATGAGTGCTGAGTCACGGTTTGGGTCTGCGAGATAGGTTATGGATTGTCGATGGGCAGTGGTGGCGTCATTTATCGTAGCGCTTCCGGCAACGGCGATGGCCAATATCGTTGGGCCCGAAGAATCCGCGGCAGATCGCCTGCTGACCGGCTGTGAAGGCGCTGGGCCCTACGCCATGACAGTACTGGGATTGATATTGTTGATCGTTATCACTCTGAATCGCGTCGGTGGCGACGAGGACAACAGGGCCGGGAACGATGGCGATGTTATGAACGATGCTGCCGGTGAATCCCGGCCGAGACAATAGGTGTAGGACGCTGTCGGGTCTTTCCCCGACTGTGGTGCCGCGCGGTTGCAATCAAAAGACGGCCCACCACAGCACAAGTCCGCAACCGAAGGACGTCAGATTGGCAATGGTAGAGACGATGATGGCCGTACTCCAGCGAATGCCCAGAGCGACGCGAAAGACCACGGACTCTACAGCGATAACGCCGAGTTCGATGCCCGTCAGACGCCACACCATATCGACCTGGTCGGCGAGCAGGACATTGAGGTCCCAGGCAAAGGGGTGGGTGATCAACGAGGCCGCCATGGCGGCGATGGCGATCACGTCTCTGGGAGGCGCAGACGGCGTGCGGCGAGCGATGACGGCCAGTACAATTGGAATCTCGATGGCCAGTGTCACCGCCAGTGCAACGAACTGAATCATGTCTTATGGTATGTCATCGAATTGGATTTAGATCGGCCGTGAAGCTGCCCAATGCTCGAGGGACGACACGTCGTCAGGGCAGCCTACCGCAAACAATACCACGCCCTCCGGAGAATGGACCATGACGTTACCGTTTGTCGGCATATCCTTTTTTAGCCGCCCACTTCGCGTCAAAACCGCATGGGGGGCCTGGAAGAAGGCGGCCCAACACTACGGCGGAAGTGGGCCCGGGGGATGGATGTTCTGGCAGCCGAAGCTGTCGGCCGTCTGTGGAGGTCGAAATATCGAGGGGAAGATCCGCGCCGAACCGGTCCGTCGGAACCGAAGCGGTGGGCTCGCCAGCATGTTCGGCATGGGCAATGACAGCACGGCGATGACGACCACTGATGCCGAGGAGATGGGCAAAAACCCCGTGATGCGCTGGTTCTGGTATTTTTTGAGCAGACGTAAAAAAGGGAGAGGTGGAATTGGTAGTCGACGGCGCCGCCGGAACTATCGCCTCGCTTATTTTACGGACTTCAAGGTCGAACTCGGTCCAAAGTGGAAGTCGGTGACCATTGTCGCCGACGAAGACGATATCACGCCCGCCGATTCCGACGGCTACCTGGAATCGCAATTTCGGATTCAGGCCCCCGACAAAGAGCAGTTGCTATCGTCGTTTTCCCAGACCGGAGCCGACAGTCGTCTGCTCGAGCTCTCGGCGATGTTCGGGCATGTCCAAATCCAAGGTGGTACGCTGTTGGCTCGAAGTATGAATATTATCGAAAAGAAACAACGGGTTATCGACACCTTCGATGAAATGCTCGGTATCGCCGATGCCATGGACGAGGCCCGCGCTCAAATCGCGGCCTGATCGTTGACCGCGTCCGGCGGCGAACTGTCGTCGTTGTAGCGCTGATGCTGCAAAAAGCTGGAATTACTCGGTGCTGGTGTCTTCGGCGTCTTGTCT
>CAYUPT010000035.1:0-14286 GCA_964446725.1 uncultured Bradymonadales bacterium
GCGGTGTTTTTCCTTTGCCCACTTTGCCTCTTTGCGGTTCCATTCGCCCTCTCCGGCTCTCTGCGGTTCCCTCGCTATTCGCCAGCTGTTAACCACTGTTTCATCTCCGCCTGGGCCTTATCGACGACCGGGTCGAACTCGATGAATTTGGTCACAGACGTCGACAACTCTTCGATGCGGCGCCGAAAGTGGTTCTGAATCTGGTCGACCAACTTCGGATCTTCGATCATTCCGCGCTCGTGCATCCAGGGCGCCAGCCGGACCACGGCCTCGGCAAACGCCGCCGCCTGGTAGGCCTGTCCAAACATCCCGCGGTCGTGGATTCCCTGCGCAAACCCGATGGCCAGGTCGGGATGAGGCGTCAGTTCGGCGGAGTTCTTCCACCGGTCGCGCAGTTGTTTGAGCTCCCGGTTGAGCACTTTGACCTTCTTTGCGCGGTCTGTGGTGTACTGATCGCCAAAGGGCTCATCGACGCCGGCGCAGTAGTTGATAAAGGCTCTCAGATAGCGCGCGGCGAGCAGCGCCTTTTGGGAGCTCCACCCCTCGCGTTCGATCAGCGTGCGTCCAAAAGCCAAACCAATGGCCGTCGCCCGCTTTGCTCGGTCGTCGATATCGGCCACGTCGTCGGCGTCGACCTCGCCGGGCTCGGGGCCCAGAACACAGTCTGTGAGGTGTTGCATCCACTCCGGTTTCAATTCGTCGAACATCCCGCCCATGGCCTCGCGCAGGTCATCGAGGTTGCGGGAGCACTCGAGATCTTCGTCGGCCCAGTCGGCGAGAAGAAACCACAGCCCCCATTCCGCCCATTCTCCGAAGACAAAAGGGAACAATCCCTCTGTGTCGAGAAATTGTTCCCAGCCATCTCGCATTCGCTCAACGACGCCATCCACTCCGTGATAGGCGAGTTGCGGCAGGACACTTAATTCGAGCTCGACGGCGTTGCCGGGGTCGCAAAACAACAACTCCAACCCCTCCTCCAATCGCTCCCGGTCCTCCAGATACAGCGCAAAATCTACGACTGTGCTTCCCAGGTACGCCCCCTCCTTTTCGGCGAGTTCGGGGCGGTGCTCGCGGAGGGTGTCCAGCAGTTCCAACCACTCCCGATGTCGATGTTGCTTCGCGGAAGGTCTCTCGAGTTCTTCGACAAATAGATAATAAGCGCTTTCGTTATCGAACCACGACGCATTTTCGATGGCCTCGGCGCCGAGTGCGAATTGTTCATCGAGCTCCGCCTCGGCGAACTCGTCCCAGAAGGCCTCCCGGCGCTCGTTGTCCTCTTGCGTGGTATCGACGGCCTCCTCCTCCGTCTCCTGGGAATCACCCGCGATCTGGCGGGCCCCTTTGAGGCGCACCTCCAGACTCCATTCGGTCCCATCGTCGACAGGGCGTGCGGCAGCGCGCTCCAGAAGTTCGACGGCCTTCGAGGCATCTTCGTGCTCAAATTCGATGATGGCATCCGACCATCTGACATATCCCACCGCACGGTCAGGAACATCGTCGATGAGCCGCTCAAACTCCTTGGTAGCCTCGTCCCACCGGTCGGCGGCGGCGAGCAGCCAGCCCCGATCGCCGCGCATATTGCGCTTATTTGCCGCGGGCTCGCCGGGAAAACCAGCCAGCAATTGACCCACAAACTCTGCCCCCCGGCGGGCCATTTCCGGGTCGTCGAGGCCGACGAGGCGCAGTACATCGAGACACTTCCAGACCCAGGAGATCAGTGACCGCTCCCCGTCGCACTGGCGATCCAGGCTGCTTAGCGTCGAGCCTTCGGCGGGAATCTCTCCATACACCTCGTCCCAGCCATCGAGCCACAGTCTGGCGGCGTCGTGGTCGTCACCGCGCTGTATCGCCTCGTAGCCGCGATTGACGACTTGGGCGAGCCGTCGTTCCCAGCCGCCGGAATCAGACCAGTCGTCGTTGACGGCGCCTCGCTGTTTCTTCCGCAGACAGCAGTATTTGTATTTGGCACCACTGCCACAGGGACACAACTCGTTTCGACCAACTTCGCTCATAACTTCGACCTTCGTGGTGATGCTGTGATTTCCGCGCGATCGACCATAGTCACGTACAACACGGGTGTCAGGTCCCCGACGCCGCCGCGGGCACCGCACGCACTGGAAACCGCACTCCGGACTCATCGATCCAGCTCCGGGTAGTGCCGAAAGATACCCTGTTCGTTAAATGGCAGGCGCCGGTCGCTTTCGAGATAGGCGGCGATATTGGGTCGGCGCTCGACGCGATCGGCCAGTGCGAACAGGCCCCCGGCGTCATCGCGGACTTCGGACATGGCCCGGGGAAATGCGTACTCCAACCCGCGAACGGCCTGAAATGCCGACAGATCGACATACGACAATTCGCCGCCGACGAAATACTCCCCGCCATTTGTCTGCAGTGCGCGCTCGAAGTACTTCATGAATTTCGGAATGCGCGACTCGACGAAAAACGCCGCGCGGCGGCGGGCGGCCTCCTTTTGGTCCTCGTAGTAGTCGCCCACCGAAACCGGATGATGAGTGTCGTGAGCCTCGACGACCAGATCGGCGATCGTCAACTGCAACTGCTGGGCGTGAAATTCCTCCGGTTCGTCACCGGGAGCCAACCCCAGCTTGTCGCCGAGAAACCGACAGATATTCGCCGTCTGTGAGATGACCACATCATCGACGCGAATCACGGGCACCGCAAATCCCGGGGGCTGTCCGATATCCTCGTCCAGAATCCGATGGATGGCCTCGACGCCCCCGCCCTCCTCTTCGGGCTGGCGGGCGACGTCGACGTAGTCCGCCCCGGCTTCCTCGAGTACCAGGCGAATAAACTCACCGCGGCCCTGAATAAAGGGCCAGTAAAATAATTCAATCTGCATGTCCTTTCGTCTCCCGTTCGTTATCCGATGTTTTATCTGCGAGCCGGTGTTGTCGGGTGTTGGTTTTTCGGGGGATCCGCTCTCGTCGGGGGTGGATTTTCGACGTTATGCCCCCGGGCTTCCTCGCTATCGCTTCGGTCACCCGGGGCTACGATCCGGTCTTGCCGGGTTTTGGGTTTTCGACGTTCTTCTTTTCCTTTGCCTCTTCGCCTATTTTCGGTTCCCCGCTTTTGACCTTCCTTCGCCTCTCTGCGGTACCCAATTTTTTTCCGGTTGCCCATTGCGGTCCGGTTGATTACACTACCATCGGCAAAGTAAGTGCCCACTAACAAGTTCCCGACACGCTGTGTCGCACGGGCGTAATAAACGGAACGGAACTTCGCTGGAGAGTCCAACATGTCAGACAAAAAATATCCGCAGTTTACCGACGAACACGAAATGTTTCGCAAGTCCCTTCGCGACTACTGCGAAAATGAACTCGCGCCCAATGCCGACGAGTGGGAAGAACAACGGCTCTTTCCGCGCGAAGTCTACGAGGAGATGGGCAAGCACGGCTTTCTGGGCTGCCGCTATCCCGAGGAACTGGGCGGCTCCGGCGGCGACATCTGGCATACCGCGGTGCTCGCCGAAGAACTCCCCCGATCGGAAATGGCCGGGCTGGCGATGTCGGTACTCGTCCAGACCGACATGGCGACGCCGATCATCAATAAAATCGGCACCGACGAGCAAAAAGAAGAATTTCTCAAGCCGGCCATCAAGGGCGAAAAAATCGCGGCCCTCGGTGTCTCCGAGCCCGGCGCCGGCAGCGACGTCGCCGGCATTCGCACTCGCGCAGAAAAAGACGGCGACGAATATGTCATCAACGGCCAGAAGACCTGGATCACCAACGGCACCCGCGCCGACTTCATCATGCTCGCGGCCCGCACCGACCCCGACGATCGCTACGGCGGTCTGACCCTGTTTTTGTTTCCCACCGACACCGAGGGATTCCAGGTCACCAACAAGCTCGAAAAGATCGGAAACCACTGCTCGGACACCGCCGAGTTGTTCTTCGAGGACTGCCGGATTCCGGAGCGCTATCGCCTCGGTCACGAAGGCGCCGGTTTCTACCACATCATGCAGAACTTCCAGGGCGAGCGCCTCGTCGGTGCCCTGACCGGTACCTCCGGAGCTCAGATCATTTTGGACAAAACCGTGGACTACTGTCAGGACCGCGAGGCCTTCGGTAAGCCCCTGACCGGCTTTCAGGTCACCCGCCACAAGATTGTGGATATGGAGACCGACCTCGAGGCCTGTCGCCAACTGACCTATCACGCTGCCGATCTCTTCGACCGCGGTATCCCCGCCCAAAAAGAGATCTCGATGGCCAAAATGATGGTCGGTGACAAGGCGATGGAAGTCATCGACGAATGCCTCCAGCTCCACGGCGGCATGGGCTATGTCGAAGAGGGACCGGTGGCCCGCGCCTGGCGTGACACCCGCCTGATGTCGATTGGCGGAGGAACCCGCGAGGTCATGAAAGAGATCATCTCCAAATTGATGAATCTCTGATTTCGGGCTCCACGAATCGACAAACCCCCCGGCGATCACGGATCGCCGGGGGGTTTTGATTTCTTGAGCGGCCGATGGTCTTCAGAAGTGGTTAAAAAAAGCGGACCGAAGCTCGGCGAGATGATTTGTTTGGCGTCAAAGCGCTCAAACGGAGGCGCGGGCTCCCGCTTGCGGGAATCGTAGGATAAGTCGAGTATTGAGCACCCCAAGGGCACTCGGTCGCGTTGCTCCCAGCGCGCAAAGAAGCCGGGCAAATCAGCCGGCGAATGCTGACGGGAGACTTTTTTGTCCGCTTCTTAGCCTTCGCCGGCCATCTTGTCCTGGAGCTGGCGGTACGTCAGAACCGGGTCGCGGGCCGCTTTGGTCTCGTCGAGCCGCGTGCGAAACGCGTGTTGCGGCGCCTCTTTGAGCACTTCCGGCGACTCCTCGGCCTCCTGAAAGATGGCCTCCATGGTCTCCACAAATTCATCCAGGCTCTGCGGTGACTCCGTCTCCGTGGGCTCCACCATCAGGGCGCCGTCGACGTTGATCGGAAAGTAGACCGTCGGCGGATGGAAGCCGTAGTCGATAAGGCGCTTGGCGATATCCTTGGTGGAGACGCCCAGCTCGCTAAAGGAGCTGTCGTCAAAGACGACCTCGTGCATGCAGCGTCCGGGAAAGGCGACGTTGTAGCTGTCGCCCAGGCGCTCGCGCAGATAGTTGGCATTGAGCACGGCGCGTTCACTGACCTTGGGAAGATCGCTTCCGTACTGGCGCAAATAGCTGTAGGCGCGGACGTAGACCAGGAAATTGCCCCAGAATGCCTTGACCTTGCCCACCGACTTTTCGTGGCCGTCGAAATCCCGGATAAACTCCGGCTGTTCGTCACCGTCGCTTTTGCGAATCTGCGGAATCGGCAAAAAGGGCTCGAGGTCGTCGCTGACACAGATCGGACCGCCCCCGGGACCGCCACCGCCGTGGGGCGTCGAAAAGGTTTTGTGGACGTTAAAATGCATCACATCGATGCCGAAATCGCCGGGACAGGCCTTGCCCAAAATGGCGTTCATATTGGCGCCATCCATGTAGACTTTGCCGCCGCCGTCGTGAACGATCTGGCAGATCTCATCGATATTGGTCTCGAAGATCCCCAGTGTATTGGGGTTGGTGATCATGAGCCCGGCGACGCTATCGTCCATGACCTCCCGGACCGATGCCGGGTCGAGGGTTCCCTTTTCATTGGAGTCGACTTCCACGACGTCAAAGCCGTTAAAGGCCGCCGACGCCGGGTTCGTCCCGTGCGCCGAATCGGGAACAATGATCTTGGTGCGCTGCTCGGCGTCTCCGCGCGCCTCGTGATAGGCGCGAATGCACATCAATCCCGTCAACTCCCCCTGGGCCCCGGCGGCCGGCTGGAGCGAACACTGCGGCAGGCCCGAAATCTGACACAGCAACTCTTGGAGGTTCCACAACAGCTCCAGGGCTCCCTGGCAATAGGTATCGGGCTCATAGGGATGGAGTTGAGCAAACCCGGTCAGTCGCGCCATGCCCTCATTGAGCTTGGGATTGTACTTCATCGTACACGATCCCAGCGGATAAAAGCCGGTGTCGATGGCGTAATTCCACTGGCTGAGCCGGGTAAAGTGGCGCACCACCTCCGGTTCGGTGACCTCCGGAAGCTCCGCCGGTTCGTCGCGAACCAGCGCCTCCGGCAATACATCGTCGACATCGACGGCGTCCACATCCCAGTCACCGTCGGTTAAATTAAAGCCGCGCAATCCGGGTCGGCCGCGGTCAAAAATCAGGGGCTCCTCGTGCTGGATCCCCTCTGAGATTCGGTCCCGCGGCGCGATTGCGCGCTCCGCCCTGTTTTGGCTGCTCTCTGATTCATTCACGGCGCTGGTCTGGCTCCCTTCCATATCGTGATGCTCCCGCGTTCTTCATAAATTAAACACCAATCCGGCGGCGACCGTCAGGCGGTCTCCAGTCTCTCCAGAACTTCATCGGCCAGACGACTGTAGTGGCGTGCCCCGCGACTGTCGGGGGCGTGCTTAAAGATCGGCTCGCCGGCCATCTGGGCCTGCGACAGGCGGGTATTGATGCCGATATGTTGCTCCAGCACCAATTCGCCCCAGGCGTCGTCGATGGTCTCGCGCACTTCCTCATTGATCGTGACCGTCCGGCCATCGACGCGGGTCAACACCACCCCCAGGATTTCCAACTCTTGGTCCAGGCGCCGACGCACTTTCAGTACCGTAGTCAGCAATTCATCGGCGCCCTCTACCGCCAATGGCGACAGATCGGTCGGTATTAATACGTCGTCGGAGGCCACCAGAGCATTGAGCGTCAGATTTCCCTTGTTGGGTGGACAATCGATCAAGATTAAATCGTAGTGGGTCCGCGTCACCTCCAGGGCGTCGCGAAGCAGCATCTCCTTGCCGATCTCCTGGCTGATGCGGCCTTCGGCGTCGGCCAGTCCCGGATCGGCGGGGGTGATGCTGAGGCCATCGACATCAGTCTCGACGGCGGAATCCAGAATTTCGAGTTCTTCGTCGCTCAACAACACATCACTGAGTGCGACGAACTCGTCGTCGATGCGCTCCTGGTCGATGACGGCGTCGAGACTCGTCGAGCAATGGCCCTGGGCATCAAGATCGATGAGCAGGACCCGTCGGTGGTGGCCATCGGCGATTGCCGATGCCAGGTTGACGGCGGTCGTCGTCTTGCCGACGCCGCCTTTGACAGTGGCGATGGAGACGACCCGCGCCCGGCGGTCGCCGTTGGGGTACCGCTCCTCGGAGTTGACGAGTTTGCGAAATCCGGATGTGATTAAATCGCGCATAGTGGACCTGCTGTCGTAGTGATGCGGTGTCGACCGCTGCGCACCGTCGCTGACACAGCGATACGAGAGCATAGATGCAGTTGACATACAAGCCATTCCGCCTATGCTCCCGGTCTACTTTGCGATATTCGCCGCCTCCACAATCGGTTCGTGCGACGACGGACCACTGCGTCGAATGGCGTTGCCCGCCGGGACTCTGTGCACGCCGGTCGCCGGCCCATTGCGTTGTCGCCGCCAGAAGCGATGGCCGACAACAGCATTTGAAGTACGGCGGAACGCCTCGTATACTGTCAGGTCAGTTCCAACAAGTCTTCGGAGCGCAGCAGCGACACAGCCTGCGCGTTCCGTCGTGTCGAATACGGCGCCCTGCGCTGATGAACCTCTGAATTAGAAACGTTTACGGATATTTTCATGTCACCTCTTAAAGCCCTATTCGCTCGTTGTACCCCCCCTGTTGCAACCGTTTTCGCCATCCTGGCGGCGGTGGCGGCTGTCACCGTCGGCATCTCTGCATGCGGCGCCGACAACGTCGCCGGCGGCACAGCCGGGGCGGAGTGCGAAGTTCACACCGACTGCAATTTCGGGCTCGTCTGCGGTGCCGGCAACGAGTGCGTGGAAGCGGAGTGCGAATTTTGTGAAGACGACGATGAGTTGATCTGTCACGACAACCTCTGCACTGCCCCGGAATGCAGCGGCGACGCCGACTGCGATGACGCCCAGTGCATCGACGGCGTCTGTGGCGATTCGACGAGTTCCGACGGCTGCCAATCCGATAACGACTGCCCGACCGGTGAGTCCTGCCACCCCTTTACCAATGAGTGCCAGCCCGATGACAACGGCGGTGGCAGCGATGATTGCACCACCGACAACGACTGCAGCGGTGACCAGAGTTGCGAGGCCGGTAACTGCGTCGACGACAGCGACAATAACGGCAACAACGGCGGCGAATGCGAACTCGACGCCTCCGACTGCGACGGAGCGACTCCGTATCTCGACGATGTGGCCTGTGAATGCGTCGAATGCGACGGCGACACCGACTGCGCCACCGGCGAACAATGTGTCAGTGGCTCCTGTCAAAGCGGCGATGTCGACGGATGCCTCTCCGGTCAGGAATGCGACCCCCAGCAGTCCGGAAGTTGTAGCAATGCTGGCGAGCCGTATTGCATCGACGAATGCTGCGTCGAGTGCATCGGCGCCGGCGACTGCGACGGCAATGAAATTTGCTCGGAGGACGGCTTTTGCGAAAGCGCCGACGGCTGCAGCACCGACGCCGACTGTCCCTCCGGTTTTGACTGCGACGGCGGGGAGTGCGTGGCGCCCGACACCGGCGCTTCCTGTCAGGATGACAGCGACTGCCCATCCGGCCAATTTTGCAATCCCGATACCGAGGAATGCGAGGGACTCGGCGGCGGCGCCGGCTGCGGCCTCTGCAATCCCGACTGCACCTGTGATGGCGATCTAACCTGCGAGAGTTTCGTCTGCACCGGATGCGAGACAGAAATCACCGTAGACCCCTTTGAAGTCACCGACACCTGCCCCGACGACCAGACGTGCACCGACTGGATCGGCATCGACGTCTGCATCTGAGGCTCCGACGAAGAGCAACCAAAAACCCCCGGCGCCCATCACTGGACGCCGGGGGTTTTTGTCTGCGGCGGGCGTACTTCTCACTTCGCCCCGACAGCCACTTTCGGCCCCCGATACAGTCCCCGCAGTAGCGAGTCGACGGCCAACCCACTGACCACAAGCTGCGACGCTTCGCGCACGTCCATCCGCACCGAACCACTGATGGCGGGGACCACCGCCGTTTCACCGGCCGTAAGTTCAATCGTCCCCCCAATGCCGTCGTCGATTCGCAACGCCCCGCTCACAAGACTCAACACCTGGGGAGAATCGGGATCGACGCTCCAGCGCACAGATCCCGGTGCCTCCAAGTCGACGCGCTCGACGCGATAGGCCCGGGTCTCGCCGAGCAATTCGACGTCGCCGTCGACGGCCGTCGGAGCCAGTACCTGTACGGAGGGCTCGAGGCGGCCGACCTCGATGGCCTCGTCGATGTGCAGTTGGCGCGGTGCGCCATCGAGGCCCGGCCGATCGTAGTCGTAGACTCGATACGTCGTATCCGATGGCTCCTGAATTTCGAGCAATACCACCCCCTGGCAGATCGCGTGGATGGTTCCCGGCCGAATATGAATGACGTCTCCGGCGGCGACGGACTGGCGATACAACAGGTCTTCGACATCGCCGTCGTCGATCGCCTGGCGAAATGCCCCGGCGCTGGTCTCTTCGGCCAGACCGTGGATGATCTCGGCGCCCTCTTGGGCATCGAGTATCAACCAGGTCTCGTCTTTGCTTTCAGCGCCCTCGATATTCGCGGCGTCGGCCGGTCCCGGATGGACCTGCACACTCAGATCGCGCTGAGCATCCAGTAATTTTACGAGCAGCGGAAACCGGTCGTCCCGCGGCGCACGGCGCCCGACAAGCCCGCGTCCCCAGCCGCCGACCACCGCCCGAAGCGGAAGTCCGGCAAGTGGTCCCGAGGCGACCATCGACTGGCCCTCATCGAGATCGGCGACCTCCCAGGCCTCGCCCAGCGGGCCGTCGAACTCCGGAGCCTTGCCAAATTGCGTCGCCAGCCGATCACCTCCCCACACTTTCTGCACCAGATGAGGAGCCGTTTTGAAAATATGCGGTGAGGTTTTCATCGCTTATAGCAGTTGTGTGGGATCGTCATCGGAGGGCTCTTCTTCTGGAGGAGCCTGTAGCTCCTCGACCAATTCGTCCAGATAAGGGTCGTCGGCGACCTCGGCCATTTGTTCGGCGCGTTGGACCTCCTGTTCGAAGGTCGCAAAATCGCCTTCGGCGCGGGCAATCAGCGCCAGCAAGACGTGACACATCGTCACCGTCTCAAAACTGGCGGTCCGGATCGCGCGGGTGACCGCGTTGTACAGCGCCGCCTTGGACTCGCTGAGCGCCCGGTTGAAAAACAGGAATTGACCGTAGCTAAACTGGGCCTGCGCCGCGCGGCGATAGTCGCCGGTCGCCAACTGGCGCTGCATGCCGTCAAATAAAATCGACCGGCCCATCGCGCCGATCGAATCTCGGCGCTGAGCGAAGTCGGGATCCATAAAGATTTCGGCCAGTCGCTCGTAGATCTGTACCGTCGCCCGGTAGTCGCCGAGGTTCTCCATCATCTCCAGCGCTGTCGTGCCGCTTTCGAAGGCGCGCTCCGGCTCGCCGCGCCCGATCTCGACGACCGTAATGTACATCTGTGCTCGAGCCGCCCCGTAGGTCTCTTGTTCATCGCCCTCGTAGCGGCGCTGCGCCTCGAGAAAGGCCATCAATGCCTGGCCGTAGTCGTCATCGCGCATCAACTGCCAGCCCTGAAACATCCGGGCGCTGGCCATTGAGCTGTAGTCGTCGTGTTCACCGTACTCGACCATCTGCTCGACGATGCGGTCCTGCAACTCGGAGTCGACGCCGGACGCCGCCCAGTAAACCCCGGCCAGAAGCGATAGCGCATCGCCCGAGCAGCCCTCCGGACACAATTCGATGATCTCGTCGACCACCTCTTCGGCGGCCTCTTGCTGATCGTGTTGGATGGCCATCTCGGCGAACATCGCCTGCGCCGACAGATAGCCGGAACTGGTCGGTTCGTCGTCGGCGCGCCACTGTCGATAGCGCTCGGCGGTCTCAAATGCCTGCCGCGGCTGGTCGAGGAAGTCGTGGAGTCGAACTCGCGTCCCCAGCGCATTGTACTCCGCATGGTCGTCGCCATCGCGACGACCCAGCGCTTCGTCTTCCAGCACCAGCCACATCGCCTCCTCGTAGTGGTCGAGCGACGCCCAGCGCATGGCGAACTGGTCGCGTGCATGCCAGCGCCACTTGCCTTCCAGGGCATCGTCCTGCAGTGCCTGCTGGAGATGCCTGAGCGCCAGGGCCGTCTGACCTCGATACACCAGGGCTGCCCCCATGAGCATCGACGAAAATCCGCGCCACTGTTCATCATCGACATCGTCGACGTCGCCCATATCGACGCCGCCCTCCGGCGGCGCGGCCACCATCCCCGGGCCAATGGCCGTGGTCACGCCGGTGTAGTTGAGCATCAATCTCTCTTCATCATCGCCGCCCAGACTGGCCCCGACCAACAGCGCCGGACCATCGCTGGAGATCCGTCGGCTCCAGCGGTGAAAATCGGGGTCTTCGGCATCCATTTCTTCGTCGATGACCTCCACCGAGACTCGGCCGGCCGGAAATTCGTCGAAATACCCCTCGAGATGATCGACCATCCAGTCGTCGCGTTGCTCGTCGTCGAGACTGGAAACATATACCGTCAACTCCGGGGGTTCGGAGCCGAACGTCGGTTCCAGAAACACCGCCTCCCAGCCCGATTGGACGTCATAGCTCATCGCCGCCTGCGGATGTCCGTCGCGAATCCGGCATCGGCTGGTATTGGCCTGTGTTTCGGTGACCATACACAGGGCACCGAGTCGCCGGGTCAACTGCCCGGACGCCGGTGCCTCTTCGGTATCGAAGGGTCGGAGCACACCGTATTTATCGCCGACCTGAACCCCGGCCTCCGACCCCAGCGAAAGGGTCAACCGTGTCACGTCGACGTCCTCCGATTCGTCGGCGTCGTCGACCCCGGCGACCGCACCAATGCCCTTGCCCATCGACTCCTCTCGGCGGTCATCGACGACGTCGACACCGAGCGACTCGACCTCGGTATCCGGGAATTGATAGGTCGGGTGGACGCGCGCGACCTGGTGGGAGTGGCGCTCCACGATTTCACCGGCAAATAGGGCCGGCCGCTCCATCTCGTCGAGCGGCCAGGTGTCGGCGTAGCGCCCGAAGACCGATTGACCGACCTCCGGAGCGGTCTCGAAGTCTCCCACGACGTACAGCGCACCGTCGCCGCCGCGCTCAAATCGCGGTTCGCCCTCGACGTCCTGCGGCACCTCGGATTCCACCTCGACAGCCGGCCATTGGCCATCGGCTGCCACCGACGCGCAACCGAACGACCACAACACAAGCGTCGCCAGCAATGGTGCCTTCAACCAGCAACTGCCACAGAATTTGAATCGTGCCATAACATCTCCAGAATTTCCGGTGAGGAGCCGGGCGAGCTTAACCAGACATCGAAATCTATCAAAGCGCGTCATTCGTCGCGATGCATCTCGTCAGACGCCGGAATCTGCCGGCGCCGAATGCCCATGACAAAACAGAACGTAACGGCGAGCCATTCAATGTCATTTTCTCGATCGGTCTGCCGATCGGGGATCGGAAGCGCCATAAGGGACCTCGACATATCACATCTGCGTTGATCATTGGAGCGCGCTGGGCTAGCCTGCCGTCGTTCGCCGTATCCCGATGCCGGGAACGCGAATTTCGTATTCCTACCATTGCCGACGACACAGGTCGTCGCCCCTACCTCCGACACATACTGCCATGTCCAGCAGCCACGACTCCGACGTCACTCCGATCACCGATCGACGACAACTCGTCGAGTACTTTCGCCGCGGGGAAAAACAGCCCGGCCAGCGAGGTATTGGCACGGAACACGAAAAATTCGTGATTCGCCGCTCCGACCGATCGATGCTCTCCTTTGAGGAACCCGGCGGTTTCGAAGACTTGTATCGCCGGTTGATCGAGCAATTCGACTGGCAACCCGCGCCACTGGACGGGGGAAATCTGGTCTCGGTAGTCCGCGACGGCAGCGCCGTCACCCTGGAACCGGGCGGCCAGTTCGAGTTGTCGGGCCGGATCACGGATACCGTCTTTGAGACGGCCGACGAATTCGACGAGCATCTCCGCGAGGTGCGAAGCGTCGCCGACGATGATCTGCAATTCACCATGTGGGGCATGAACCCCTGCGTCGCCCCGGAAGACGTCCCCTGGATGCCCAAGGCGCGCTACGACATCATGAAGCGCTATCTTCCGACCCGCGGCGAGATGGCTCACTGGATGATGAAGACCACCTGTACCATCCAGGCCAATTTCGACTACTGTTCGGAAGACGACGCCGTCGAATTGGTTCACACCGCCGTGCTCGCCTCTCCGATCATCGGCGCTCTCTTCGCCAACAGCCCCATCCAAAACGGCCGTCATACCGACTACCAGTCGCGCCGCAACTACGTGTGGTGGAAACACACCGATCCCGATCGCACCGGCGTCCCCTCCTTTATGTACACCACCGACTGGGGATACGAGGACTATCTGGACTACATCATCGACGTCCCGATGTTTTTCATCCAGCGAGACGGAGAACTCGTCGATATGGCCGGTCACTCCTTTCGCGACTTTCTGCGCGACGGATACCGAGAATATCGGCCCACCATCGGCGATTTCGAACTCCACCTGTCGACGACATTTCCCGATGTGCGCGTCAAGCAATTTGTAGAGGTCCGAAGTGCAGACGGCGGCCCGCGCGAAGCGCTGTGTGCCCTGCCCGCCATCTGGAAGGGATTGCTCTACGACGATGAGGCCAGAGCCGATGTGGCCGAACTCTTCTCGCCGCTCGACGAAGACGAGCATCGAAAACTCATCGAATCTTGCTATCGCGACGGTCTTCACGGCGACTCTTCGTACGGATCGATCTCGACGCTCGCAAAACGGATCGTCGAAATTTCAGAAGCCGGACTCGATCGCATCGCCGACGACAACGACCACCGCAGCGAGGCCACATTCTTGACGCCTCTAAAAGAGCGTCTTGGCTCCGGGCAAAGCTGGGCCGACGAACTGGCCGACGACTATCGACGCTTCGATGGCGACCTGGTTCAATTGGCCGATAAGTGGGCACTGTAGGCGATGTCGACCCGATGGCCCTCCCGATCGGTTGGGCCTCGCCCCTCGAGGATACACCAAAATAACAAAAGCCGACCGGTCTCCCGGTCGGCTTTCATCGGTATGTGATCAACCCGACGTCAACCGCCGGTCGACCTCATCTCCGATCACTCTTCTTCCTCTTCGTCGGCTTCTTCGTCGTCGCCGTCTTCTTCGTGCTCTTCGGCTTCGTCGTCGCCGTAGCCGTCTTCTTCATCGGCTTCGTCGTCGCCGTAGC
>CAYUPT010000036.1:0-14216 GCA_964446725.1 uncultured Bradymonadales bacterium
CGGTGACATAAAACCCGAGCAATTCCTTTTCGTAGCCCAGCAGTGTGCGCTCCGACCAGGGCCGGGCGTCGGGATAGCTCTCGTCGAGCACTTCGTCGCGGGCGTCTTCGCTCATCATGCCAAAGAGGCTGGACTGACCGACCTCCTCGTCGTGTTGCGCCCGTTTTCCGCGTTCGACGGCGGAGTCGATCGACTCAAATAGCGACGCCCGGGCCTCGCAAATGGCGACGATATGGTCCTCGTCGAGTTCGGGACCGATGGAGTCGAAGGCCCCGGATTTGACCATGGCCTCCACGGCTCGCTTGTTGATTTTCTCCAGATCGACGCGACTGCAAAAATCGTAGATGCTCTCAAAGGGCCCTTCGGCGGAGCGCTCCTCGAGAATCGACTCGATGACTCCGGCGCCGACGCCCTTGATGGCCGCCAGACCGAATCGAATCTTCTGGTCGACGACGCTGAAATCGAGCAGTGACTCGTTGACATCGGGGGGAAGCACCTCGATGCCCATCTCCTTGGCCTCATTGATGAACCGAACGATCTTGTCGGTATTATCCCGATCGTTGGTCATCAAGGCCGCCATAAACTCCACCGGATAGTGGGCCTTGAGATAACCGGTCTGGTAGGTGATCAGCCCGTAGGCCGCGGAGTGCGACTTGTTGAAGCCGTAGCCCGAAAAATAGGCCATCAGATCGAAGACCTCCTGGGCTTTTGATTCGTCGACGCCCTTGTCGGTGGCGCCGTCGACGAAGATCTTCTTTTGCTTCTTCATCACCTTTTCTTTCTTTTTGCCCATCGCCCGGCGAAGAAGGTCGGCTTCGCCGAGGCTGTATCCGGCCATGACCTGAGCAGTCTTCATGACCTGTTCCTGATAGACCATGACGCCGTAGGTCGGCTCCAGAATCTCCTCGAGCCACGGGTGGGGATACTCCACTTCTTTGCGGCCGTGTTTGCGGTCGATGAAGTCGTCGACCATCCCGCTTCCCAGAGGTCCCGGCCGATACAGGGCGACGGCGGCGATGATGTCCTCGAAGCTATTGGGCTTGAGCTTTTTTAAGAGCTGTTGGAAGCCCGATGATTCGAGCTGGAAGACGCCGGAGGTGTCTCCCGCCGAGATCAGATCGAAGACATCCGGGTCATCGATGGGGACGGCATCGAGGTCGAAGTCGTCCTGGTCGTCGTCGCGCTGCTGATTGATGAGGCGAACGGCATCGTCGATGACCGTCAGCGTCTTGAGGCCCAGAAAGTCGAATTTGACGAGCCCCGCCTCCTCGACCTCCTCTTTGGCGTACTGCGTGACCGGCTCGCCGCCGGCGCCGACGGAGACCGGCACGTATTCCCACAGCGGGTCTTCGGCGATCACCAGCCCCGCGGCGTGGATCCCGGCCTGGCGGTTGACGTTTTCTAAGGACAGCGCAATGTCGAAGAGCATGTCGATGCGCTCGTCCTCTCTGCGCATCTTGCGAAGCCGCCCCTCCTGCTCCAGCGCCTCCTGGAGCGTAATGCCCGGATCGTCGGGAAACATCTTGGCGATCCGGTTGGTCTCTCCGAAGCTGAAATTCAGGGCGCGACCGACATCCTTGATCACTGCCCGGGCCTTCATCTGGCCGTAGGTGATGATCTGACCGCAGTTATCCTCGCCGTACTTATCGATGACAAAGTCGATGACGTCGTCGCGCCGATTCATGCAAAAGTCGATGTCAAAGTCGGGCATCGACACCCGCTCCGGGTTTAGGAACCGCTCAAATAGCAGGTCGTAGGGCATCGGATCGATGTCGGTGATCCGAAGCGAATAGGCCACCAGACTGCCGGCGCCCGAACCCCTTCCTGGCCCGACGGGAATGCCCTGCTGGTGGGACCACTCGATGAAATCCCAGACGATCAGAAAATACCCCGGGAAATCCATCTGGCGGATGATTTCGATCTCATCTTCCAGCCGCTGCTCGTAGACCTGACGGTCGTAGTCCCGTCCCAGTTTGTCGAGCTCTTCAAAGCGCTCCTCGAGGCCCTGTTTGGAGACGTGCACGAAGTACTCGTGGATCGCCTCTTTGGGATCGTCGATTCCGCGGTCTTCGATAAAGGCCTGCGGGACATCGTACTGGGGAAGATAGATCTCACCGAGGGGGATCTCGACGTCGCACATCTCGGCGATCTTGAGGGTGTTTTCACAGGCCTCGGGTACATGCGAAAATGCCTCGTACATCTCTTCGGCACTGCGCACATACAACTGGTCGACGCCGTGTTCCATCAGGCTGTCGACGTCGGTGGTCTTGCTCAGCTGGATGCACATCAGGATCGCGTGAGCCTGGGCATCGTCACGTGTCAGGTAGTGGCAGTCATTGGTCGCCACCAGCGGAATATCGAGCTCCTCACCGATCTCGATAAGTGCATCGTTGCACTTTTGTTGCTCCGGAAGGGCATTGTCGATGAGCTCCAGGTAGTAGTGATCGTCGCCGAAGAGCCCGTGGTATTTGCGAACCAATTCCACGGCTCGGTCGCGGTCTCCGCCCAGGATCGCCTGGTTGACCTGGCCTCCGAGATCACCGGAAAGACAGATCAGGCCCTCGCTGTTGTCGGCGAGCATCTCGAAGTCGATCCGCCCGTTGCCCCGGTCCTCGTCGTGGCCCTCGAGCCAGCCCATGGAATTGAGATACATCAGGTTTTTGTAGCCCTGATGGTTCTTGGCCAACAGCGTCAGGTGATAATCTTCGGCGGTCTCGACGCCGTCGTCGAAGGCCTGTTCGTTGATGTACATCTCACAGCCGATAATCGGCTTGATGTCGGCATCCTGGGCGGCCTTCTGGAAATTGACGGCGCCATACATATTGCCGTGGTCGGTCATCGCCACGGTATCCATCCCCAATTCCTGGAGGCGATCCATCAGATCCGGGATCCGAATCGCGCTGTCGAGAAGACTGTAGTGGGTATGGAGATGGAGGTGGACGAAATCTTTCATGGGAGGTCTTGAGGCCCGAAAAAGGAGGGATACGTCAGCCACTGGCCGGCGATAATAAACAGCCCCGGGCGCCGGCGTAAACCGGCAGCGGACCCGGGGGCTTTGCTCTGGCGTCGATCGGTGTGGTGCGACAGCTTACAGCGGCTCGATATCGAAGCGCTGATCGCGCTCTGCAGCCAGCGTATCGCAGTCGTCGGCCTCATCGTCGCCGAGCCGTATCATCTCGAAATAACTGGCATCTTCGTCGGGATGGGGGCGATTTTCGGGCTCCGCAGTAAGCAGCAAATCATTGGAAGCGCCCAAAATTTCCTGCTCGTCTTCCCAGTCGACGATTCCGCTGATTTCGCCGTCGTCGACCACGGTACTTTCGAAGCGATCGCTGCCGCGCTGAATGACATAGACATCGCCACTGGCAATCGAGGCGTCGATTTCGATGGTCAGTCCCGGATTGCCGTCTCCATTCTGGTCGAAGACCCGCGGGTCATCGGCGTCGGTCGGAAGCGGTTCGGTCTCCGGGTCCTGGCCGCTTTCGAATTCGACACCGCGCACCTCGTAGTCCCAGAATAACTCGAATTGCCCGTCGGCCACCGATCCGAGCCGTGTCGTCGGCTCCAGCGATTCGACAAAGGAGTCAGGAATGGTCGTATCGGCCAGTGTCGACTCCTCGATGATCTCCAGTGAGCAGACCTCCGAGAAGACCTCCAGGTCCTCGCCTTCTTGCTCGATATCGATGCGGAGAACGGAGACGTTTTTGGCCTCCTCTTCTCCTCCGACAATGGTCTCATTGAGGACTTTCGTCGACACCAACTTCACCCAGGTGCCTTCGACGTCGAGCTCCGCTTCGTCGCCGTTGGAATCGCCGTTTCCGTCGTCAACGTCGTTGTCGTCGTTGTCCTGATTTTGGCCGGTATCGTCAGGGCCGGCGTCATCATTGCTTTGCTCGTCGGTATCACCGCTGTGGCCGGCGTCCTCTTCGCTTCGCTCTTCGGTGCGCTCCGGCAGATCACCTTCCGGCGATGTACAGGCCGCCACGGCGGCGATGACAAGTGCCGACAGCGCCCAGACCAGCGCCCTTCGAATATTCCATAATGTCCGCGTTTTCATCGCCTGACTCCTGATTGCAAAATAAACAGCTGTCGCACTCTACCAATGGTCCAAGGCCTCCATCCGGGCCCGGGTGCATCCTAAAACTCGGTGCCCATTACCAGGCCCAATCCAACGACAAACCCGGAGGAACGATAGCCCGGATAGCCGGGGTTATTGGTTCGAAAATCACGCGATTCCTCGATGGTCTCACCGCTTTGAGCGTCTATGGATTCCGGAAATTCGTCGATGACCGGGTCATCGGCGTCGCTCGACTTTTGGTGTTCGCGCTCTACAAGCCACTGAAACTGGGTCTGCACGCCGACCTCAACGGGCCAATCCAACACCGTAAACTGGCGCGCCCACCCCGCCGACGCCGCCCAGATCGAATTGTCGACGTAATTACTTCGGCCCCGTTGAGTGGGAACCGGCGATGGCGAAAACTGGAGGTCGCCGCGCAGTTCGTCGGTGCCAGTATCGACGGCCCCACTGATGGTGGGCGTGATCGTATTGCGCCAGGTCGACTGCGGAATCTCGCCCTGGCGATTGACGTAATTTGACCACTGGTCGTACTGGACGTGCAGTCCCACCTCGTAGTCGCGCCGCTCGCCGGACCACTCCACGAGACTACCGGCGCCGATACGCCAGGGCTCGAAGTCGTACAGATAGCTCAAATCCTGTTCGACCACGTCCTCTCCTTCGTCACCGATCGGAAAATTCCAGAATCGGATCTCGTTGGAGCCATCGACTCGATTGGCATACGGCGCATGAGCTGTCGCCGACAACGTCCAGCCATCGACCGGTTCGGCGTCGACGCCAACATGGGGCACGAATCGAGTACTGACTTCGACGGCGGTATTGACCTCCGAATTCTCGGGCTGGGTGGCGTCGGCGGAAAACATCTCGTTTTCACTTCGCGCATCCTGCGCGAGGGTCGCTCCGACCCCGAGGCGGATCGCGTCGGTGATCGCCACCCCGGTGCCCAGCGCAAATTCAGCGCCCACGAGCCGATCTCCGTAGCGCTCGAAGTGCAATGAATTCGAAAAATACTGCTCGCGCTCATCGACGTGATACGGCTGCTGAAGCGAAAAACTCTCGGCAGAGACGGTGGTCAACATTCCGACCGCCCATCGATCGTCGATAATCGGAATCGTCGCCGCCACCGTCGCGTACTGGTGGCCAAACGACGGGTCGGCATCGCCGCGCTGGCGCGGCAGGTCATCGGTGGGAAGTGGACGGGTCGCCGGGGCCCGTCGCGTCCCATCGCTCTCCTCGATGCGGGCATCATAGATGCGCTCCGAGATATCGACTCCATCCGGTCGCTCGCCGTAAGTGATATCGAGCTGACCGAACAACCCACTGAACGCGACATCAGTCCGCTGGCTCTGATTCGCCAGCCGCGCCGGATTGAAGTAGGCGGCATCGCCGCTGTCCGCGGTCATTCGCGGCGAAAACGCCTGGCCCGACACATCGCCTCCACCCGATTCCCACAGCGGAGAGGCGGCCGCCGTCGACATGGCCCACGGCGCCATCGAGACCAGCGCCGTCGACACCGCGACGATCGCCACCGGCTGAACATCAACGGAGTACATCATATTGAAAACTCGTCGCACTACATCTCACATTACTGCCGCAACATCCGTCACTTCTGGACTTCCGACAGATAGCAACAGACGCAACGCTTTTCGAATCGATGGCGGTCACCGCCGCAACTTCTCAGTCCGGAAGTCGATCACTTAAAAAATCGTAGAGTTCGCGCAATTCACTCCTGACTTCGATGCCCTCAATGCCCGTCGGCGCGCCTCGGCCACCGGCGAGGATATCGACGTCGTCATCGACGGCTTCGCGAAGGCGCGTCAGCAAGTCGACGGTCGACGCCGGACTGGCGAATTCAGAGATACTGATGGCGATGGCGTCGCTGTTGCTCAGCCGGGCTGCGGAGTCGATATCGTCGACCGGCGTATTGGTGCCCAGAAACAGGATCTTGCGCCGCGCCATGGCGACGGCGACGGCCGCCATATGCAGCCCCAGAAAGTGCTCTTCTCCGGGAAGCGTGGCACAGACGACGGGAACACCGGTTGCCGAATCGCTGAGTCGGCGCCAGCGGCTCGCCAGCACATCGCGCAGACACTCCGACACAAAGTGTTCATGGACCACGTCGATTTCGCCATCGGCCCACAGCCGCCCGACCTCGACGACAAACGGCGCCAGTCGCTTCTCGAGACACTCCAGGGTATTCATCCAGTTTAATTCGCTCTCCACACTTCCCACCAGGCGGTCTCGATCGAGCTGTCGACTCGCCTCCAGCCAGTTGTCGAGCCACTGATGGTCGGCGTCGGCCGTCGACTCCGCGTCGTCGTCCTCCTCATCGCCGAGCGTTTGCTGGAGTAATTTTTCCAGTTCCGTTCGGCTGCGGTCCTTGAGCTGGGAGGGGCGATAGCCGCGCGACAAAATGGTGGTGATCAGCCGGAGGTATTCGATGGTCTCCGGCTCGTAGATGCGGTGGCCGGCGTCGTTGCGATCGGAGTCCGGAAAGCCGTAGCGCCGCTCCCAGGTTCGGATCGTCTCCACCGGGACCCCGGTGGCCGCCGACAGGGCGCCGATATTCAGTGGTGCATCGGGATTACTGGAACTCATGCTCCCGTCTCCTGTTGGTATCCGGGCGCTGAACATGTTGTGAACCGAAAAAGCGGGCCTAGAGCCGCCGTACCGGAGGGCTTCGATGGGGAGTATAACCACATTTCGCCAAAAGTGAACACATTTTGAACAACTCGTTGGCACACCGGCGCTTGTTGCCAAATGTTGCGTCGTGGTTAGTGTTTGACCGATTCGTATCGCCCACAGCTCCACTATCGACTCTTCTGACAACGGATATCCCCCATGGGAAAAATGATCGAAGGCACCTGGCGGACCGACACCTGGATTCGCGACAACGAGGGCCACTTCGAGCGCGAGCCCACCACCTTTCGCGATCGCGTCAAAGACGACGACTCGGCGCAGTTTCCCGCCGAATCCGGCCGCTATCACCTCTACGTCTCCTACGCCTGTCCCTGGGCTCACCGGACATTGATTGTTCGCAAATTGATGGGCCTCGAAGACGCCATCGACGTCTCCGTCGTCCATCCTCATATGCTCGAAGATGGCTGGAGTTTCGATACCGACTTCGACGGCGCCACCGGCGATCAGCTCCACGACGACGCCGACTTTCTGCGCCAGTTGTACCGACGCGCCGATCAAAATTACTCCGGACGCGTCACCGTCCCCGTGCTGTGGGACACCGAAACGGAGACCATCGTCAACAACGAGTCCCGCGAGATCATTCGCATGTTCTCGACGGCCTTTCGCGATCTGGCCGACGACGACATCGATCTGGCGCCCCCCGAACTTCGCGACGATGTCGACGACGCCATCGACGCCATCTATCAGCCGGTCAACAACGGCGTGTATCGCGCCGGATTCGCCACCACTCAATCGGCCTACGAGGAATCCGTGGAGGAACTCTTCGAGGCCCTCGAATACTGGAACGACCACCTCGCCGACCACCGCTATCTTTGCGGCGACGTTCTGACCGAAGCCGACATCTGCATGTTCACCACTCTCATTCGCTTCGACCCGGTCTACTACGGCCACTTCAAGTGCAATCTTCGCCACATCTACGAATTTGAGCACCTGTGGAACTACACCCTGGAGTTGTATCAACTCGGCGATGTCGCCGGGTCCTGCCATTTCGATCATATCCAGCAGCACTATTACTACAGCCACGAATCGATCAATCCGACGCGCGTCGTCCCCCGCGGGCCGGTGATCGACTACAGTACAACGCATCGACGCGATCGGCTCGAGGGCCGCATCGCCAGGCGCTGATCGCGCCACCCGCCGATGAACGCCGGGACCGCATTCCGGCGATCGGCGTCACCTCTCGACGAACAATTCGCCCAATCTCGTCGACAACATACACAGAGGCCCACGGTGGGCCTTTTAGGATGGTCTTCGATGATTTGCGCATTTTCGACGAGAGGTGCCCCATGCTCGCCAAGACTCACTCCGGTGCCGTCCTCGGCATCGACGCCTTTAGAATCGACGTCGAAGTCGATATCGCACTCGGCTTTTCGGCCTTTCATCTGGTTGGACTTCCCGACAGCGCCGTGCGCGAGAGCCGACTGCGGATCCAGTCGGCGATGGAAAACCTGGCGCTCGATTTTCCCCGAAGCCACCGGGTGACCGTCAACCTGGCGCCGGCCAGTATTCGCAAAGACGGCACCGCCCTGGACCTGCCCATTGCCCTGGCGCTGATGGTCGCCCAGAGCGATATCCCCCTTTCCGGCCCCCTGGATCTGGAAAATCATCTCATTGTCGGCGAATTGGCGCTCGACGGAACAGTGCGCAAAGTCCGAGGGGTTCTGTCGCTGGCGGTCCTGGCCCGCGATCGCGGCTACAAGGGCGTGGTCGTCCCCTCCGAAAATGCCGCCGAGGCCGGCGTCGTCCAGGGCATCGACGTCATCGCCGTCGATCACCTGCGGACACTGCTTGCCGCCCTCCAGGGCCAGCGCGACATCGACGAACTTCGCTACACCGCCGATCCGCCGACCCGCGCGCCCGTCGATCCCGACATCGACTTCGCCCAGGTCGCCGGTCAAAAGCCGGTCAAGCGGGCCCTCGAAATCGCCGCCGCCGGCGCCCACAACATCCTGATGACCGGCCCTCCGGGCTCCGGCAAGAGTATGCTCGCAAAGCGCCTTCCCACCATTTTGCCGCCCATGTCCTTTGAGGAGGCGTTGGAGACGACCCGGATCTACAGCGTGACCGGCAATCTATGCGACGAGGGATTGATGCAGCGCCGGCCCTTTCGGGCGCCCCACCACACCATCAGCGACGTCGGCCTCGCCGGCGGAGGCTCGGGAATCCCGCGTCCCGGCGAATTGAGTCTGGCCCACAACGGGGTGTTATTTTTGGACGAAGTCCCCGAGTTTCGGCGAAGTGCCCTGGAAGTACTGCGTCAGCCCCTGGAAAATGGCGAGGTCACCCTGACCCGCAGCATGCTCAGTGTGACCTATCCGGCCTCGCTGATGCTGGTGGCCGCCATGAACCCCTGTCGATGTGGACACTTCGGCGACCCCGACGGCGACTGTCAGTGCAGCATCGATGATGTCCGCCGCTACCGCGATCGGCTATCCGGGCCACTGCTCGACCGCATCGACCTTCATATCGACGTCCCGCCCGTCCCCTACTCCGAGATCCGCAAGGCCGAACGCGGCGAATCCTCGGAGTCGATCCGCACCCGCGTTCGCCGGGCCCGTCAGCGCCAGGCCGGGCGCTTCGACGACACCCCGCTGTACGCCAACAGCCAGATGGGTCCCGACCGCCTGCGCGAATTTTGCGATCCCGGTGAATCGGGTCACCGGCTACTGGAGTCGGCGGTCGATAAATTCGGCCTCAGCGCCCGAAGTTGTGATCGCATCCTCAAAGTCGCCCGCACCATCGCCGACCTCGACGGCACCGAGCAACTCGAAAACCGACATCTGGCAGAGGCGATTCAGTACCGAAATCTCGACCGTCAAAACGGAGGACTCGGCCAACTCGCCGGTTAACCGGCTCAGGCGTCGGGATCCAGTTGCTGGACGCGCTGGGTCCCGGTCCAGTGGTCGCCGAATTCGACGTCATACACCAGACGCATACCGATATTTCGCCCGCAGCGCCCGGCGTTGACTCGTCGCGTACTGGCCAGTCGACAGGCCCGCTCGCCCTGGTCCCAGGCACCGCCGCGAATCGGCATCTCGTCGTCGTCTCCCTGACACCACTCGTGGACGCCCCCACTGAGGTCGCGGACGCCATACGGCGAGGCGTCGTCGACGAAATTGCCCACCGGCTCCAGCTGACTCTGGTGGGGCCGGGATTGCTGCATTTTGCAGAAGGTGGCATCGAATTCATCGCCCCACGGAAATAGCCGCCCGTCGACGCCGCGACCGGCCTTTTCCCATTCCGCCTCCGAGGGCAGTCGGTAGGATCGTCCGTCGCGCTGCGAACGCCACTGACAGTAGGTGGCGGCATCGTCGCCGGTGATGCCGACGACCGGCAGCTGCCAGCGACTCTGCTCAATCGTCAGATCCCGGTGATTGTCCGGGACGTCGCTGTAATAGGGCGTCGGCTTCCATCGGCCGTCGCTTTCATCAAAGGTCACCAGCAATCCCCGCCCGCCGCCGCGGCGCGGGGCCCGGCGGCGGGCCTCGTCGCGCGGAAGTGCATCCAGAAACTCCAAATACTCGCCGAAGGTCACCGGAAACCGGGCACAGAAAAACGACGACACCTCGATTTTTCGCCGGGCCCGGGCATTGATTGCATCCGGGTCGCCGCCGACAAAACAGGGGCCTCCCGGAATAAACGCGAAGTTCGACTCCGTCTGTTGTTCCGCCGGCAGCGACACGCGCATATCGACGGCTTCTCCCCGGCGCGCATACATCGGCGCTCGCACCACCTGTTTTCCCGGGGCGTCGATGACGACCAGATAGCGCCCGACCTCCAGTTCCGGAATCTCGACGGGCGTACTCCCCGAGTAGCGCTCATCGCTGATGACCAGGCGCCGATCGATTTCCTCGTAGGGAAATAGCGTGACTTCCGCTTCCGACGGCCGCGTCTGGAGACGGACTTCGACCTGGCGAGACAACCTCTCCAGGTATTCGTTGTTGCCCACCTCACGGATCATGGCATCGAAATAGACCTGCTCGAATTCATCGCCGACGGCCTCCGCCTCGCAGTAGCGCTGCCAGTACAACTGGGCCAGCTCATCGCGAGCCTCCGTGCAATCCGGATCATTGGCCAGTGCCTGCTGAAAACCGGTGACGGCATCACCAAATGACCGAGCCCGCTGGAGGGTCAATTCCTGACGGCGGTCTTCGAGACGCCACAATTCGCGTTTCTTGTCGATCGGCTCCCAGGGTTCGAGGACGTCGAGCAGGCCATTGATCTTGTCGGTCAACTGTTCGATGCGCGCATTGCCGTCGTGGTATCGCTCCGCGGCCTCTCGTCCCTGTGCCAGTTGCTGGCGCGCGCGGCGTGGCCGGATCCCGTCCAGAAATTGCTGGAGTTCCTCGAATAACTCGCCCGCCGTCTGGAAGCGCTCCTCCTGGCGGCGCTCGAGGGCCTTGAGACAGATATCGTTGAGTGCCCGGGGTACGTCCCAGCGATCGTGATCGGCGCTCTCCATCGGCGACTCCAGGTGGCCGTCGACGACGCGGCGCATCGTCTCCACCGGATTCATCCCCTCGTAGGGCGGCTCCAACACCAATATCTCGTGGAGCACCATGCCCAGTGCGAAGACATCGCTTCGCTCATCGACTTCGTCGAGTCGCCCCCGGGCCTGTTCCGGAGACATATAGGCCGGTGTGCCCAGCGTGTGAGCGCTGTCGGCGAGTGTTTCGCCCTGCTCCGACATCTCCGTGGAGACCCCTTCGCCGCTGACATGGGCCAACCCCCAGTCCATGACCAGCACCTCGCCAAATTCACCGAGCATGATGTTGCTGGGCTTGATATCGCGGTGAATCACACCTCGGTCGTGGGCGTAATCGAGGGCCTGGGAGACCTGCTTTAAGATCACGAGCAATCGCGACAGGGTATACTCCTCGACGTACTCGTCGTGCCCCTTGCGCAAGCCGTCGAGGATATCGGCCAGCGAGTCGTGATCGATCAGCAGCATCGTATAGTAGATGCTCCCGTCATCGAGTCGGCCGGCGTCGTAGACGGGCATGATGTTGGGATGCTCGAGCTGGCAGGCGGCCTGGGCCTCCGAAAAAAATCGGCGCACCGCCTCCTCGCTGTCGTCGGCGACATCGTGGATCTTCATGGCGACGTCGCGCTTGAGTTGTCGATCCTCAGCCCGGACGACGCGCCCGCCGCCTCCCCGCCCGAGTTCCTCGCGCAACTGATATCGCTGTCTATTCTCCAGCAGTCCATCGGCCTCGTTGTCGAGCGGCGACCGGTACAGATCGGTCTGGCCGAATGCGACTTCAAAATCGCCGTCTCGCAACGTGTCACTGACATCGATATCACCGTCGCGCAGCGTGTCGGCGACATCGATCCCGACAGCGCCCTCCGACGGCTCTGCCAGATCGTGGCTCGTCGTCGGTGTCCCCTCAAATTCTCTGGACTCCATCTCCAGCGGTTCGGTCTCGCCCTCCAACCCGGGCTCTTGTGCAGAGGCCGTCACACCCTCGTGGCGCGCCGTCTCCATCTCCTCGAACACTTCGGCGTCGACGGCGTCGACGAGCCGATCGAATTCGGTCTGCGACACCCAGCCCGACTGGTGCCACAGTTGAACCGACACCTGCTCTCCGGCAGCCGCCCGCCCTCCCAGTTCGCGCAAGATCTTGCTGACCTCGTCAAATCCCAGAATCTGTAGTTTCAGCGCCGTTCGCGCGATCCGATGGTGTAAACTCCAGTCCAACAGCCGACCTCATTGCAGTGATACCTTTATTTCGGGCTCGTCGCCTGGCCCGCGTCTGTTGGTGTAGCATAACACCACCGGGCAACACCGCAAATCAAAGCCTCCCCCCGGCAACTCCCGAAAACTCCCTCCATCTCCGGGGCGCCGCAGATCGGTATACACCGTTGACACTGTGGTTTGCTGGGGTACATTGACCATCGAAAAAAGGAGCTCTCAATGACGTCGCCCCTGCCCATCGCCGGCTGATGATGGAGCGCAGTCTCCGTTGAACATCCCGGATGTAGCGCTGCCAGCCGACGGCTGTCTAAATACAGACCTTCGGCAACATCCCCCGGCCTCGCCGGGTCCGACATCGTCAAGAGAGATCCAACAACTCGGACGCTGCTCGAAGTTGAATTTTTCAGTTCGCGTATACCGCAAATGTTGCGTCCCGAACCCCTTGATCAGGAGAATTTCATGGCCAAACGTATCGCCTCCCGTGTTGCACTCGTCACCCTTGTCGGGTCTCTGATGTTCTTCGTCTTCGCCTGTGGCGGATCGGATACCGTTCCCGACGACCCCACCGGCGCTGATGCTGCTCCTCAGGACCAGTCCGTCGTCCTGTACCAGTACCGCTTTAACCCCAATTCGCTGGAGATTGAATCGGGCACCACCGTGGTCTTCGAAAACCGCGATCCGGAAACCCACAATATCAATATTCCGGCCCTCGACGTCGACACCACCGTCGAGCCCAACGAAGAGT
This sequence comes from uncultured Bradymonadales bacterium, assembly GCA_964446725.1. Classification (GTDB taxonomy): domain Bacteria; phylum Myxococcota_A; class Bradymonadia; order Bradymonadales; family Bradymonadaceae; genus SLJM01. The sequence continues at coordinate 13,216 of CAYUPT010000036.1, forward strand.
GGAGCCACACCTTCGAAACCCAGGGTGAATTCGCCGTCGGTAACCGCTTTAGCGACGGAATGATGCTCGACCTCGTCGTCGACTGATCGACCCACATTACCGCGACACTCCGAGCCCATCGCAGTCGGCGATGGGCTTTTTTTATCACCCTGTGAGCAGACGCCATGGAAGAGCCGTCATCGGCGATCGTGCATTTTTACCGGGCCATCGTCCTTCACGCCGACGTATGGCGGGAGCGGCTCGACAACACCACCAACTGGGCGGTGGTCACCACCATTGGCGTTATTTCCTTTGCCTTCAGCCAGCCCGAATCCCCGCATTTCATTCTGTTATTTGTCGTCGTCGCCGGCTGGATCTTTTTGGTCATGGAGAGCCGGCGCTATCAGGTCTACGATCTGTGGAGACGACGCATTCGAAGCATCAACCAGTACGTCGTCGCCCCGCGACTGGCCCCCGACGAATCGCCTTCAGCCGACGAGGTCAAAAAGGGCCTCCGGGCACTGGCCCGCGATCTGGGTCGCGCCGTGCCCCACCTGCGCTTTATCGACGCCCTGGGCTACAGAATCCGACGCAACTACGGGTTTATCTTCATCTTCAGTGTCGGAAGCTGGGTCATGAAATTGTTCCTGCACCCCGACGAAGCCCAGTCCGGCGCCCAGGTCATGGAGCGCGCCGCCGTGGGAGGCATTTCGGGGACTGCGGTAATGAGCATTACCGCGGTAGTGTCGCTGATCATTCTCTTTTTGGCGCTTCGCGCCCCCTCCGAACAGATGGTCAGCTGGCGTCGACTTCCCTCGCCGCTCGACCGCCTCAAGCGCGGTTCGCTCTCCCCGGCCGCCACCTCCGATCGCCAGGAGCGAAAAGACCCCTATATCCGTCCCGGCCCCCGCGCTCCCCGTCCGCTCTCCGAATTTCTCGACGAAGACGAGTTGGGTGCCGGCGACGACTCCGACGAAACCGACTCCGACGACACCAAAAAGCCCGATGGCTCCGACGACTCC
>CAYUPT010000037.1:0-14086 GCA_964446725.1 uncultured Bradymonadales bacterium
AAGCGGCGCTACCGGCGGTTCATGGTTCCCCACGTTGTGCCCCCCGGGCTCCTTCGCTATCGCTTCAGTCACCCGGGGCTACGATCCGGTCTTGTCGGGGATCGGTTTTTCGCGGTTCGGGGTTTCGCGGTTCGGGGTTTCGCGGTTCTGGGTTTTGCGGTTCGGTTCTTCGACGATATTGGTTTCCTTTGCCTGCTTTGCCCCCTTTGCGGTTCCAAACGCCTTTGACCTTCCTTCGCTTCTTTGCGGTTTCCTATCTTTGCCTTCGGCCACTCTGCGGTAATTCCTCCCTTGCCATCACCGCGGTCGTGATTAACAGTTTGCCAGCCGCCACATGTGTGTTTCGCAATAATACTGATGACTACTCGAGCTGTCAGGACCATATATGACTGCCGAATCCGACCATGAATTAGCCACGGTGCGAATCGAAGACCGCATTGCATTTGTCGGCATCGACGTCGCCGGCGAATCGGTCAACACCCTCTCGACTCCCATGGTCGATCGCTTCGAAGACCTCCTGGAGTCGTCGCTGTACGACGACGATGTCGACGGCATCGTCATCCACAGCAAAAAACCGGACAACTTCGTCGTCGGTTTCGACATCGAAGAGCTGCAGGGCTACTACGAAGATCCGGACGCCCTCCGCGAGCTGGTCGCCCGTGGCCACGGGCTGATGGAGCGGCTGACCTCGCTGGACAAACCGATTGTGGCCGCCATCCACGGCGAGTGCCTCGGCGGCGGCCTCGAATTGGCGCTGGCCTGCCACGCCCGCGTCGCCTCCAACAGCCCCAAGACTTCTATGGGGCTCCCCGAGATCATGCTCGGTCTCATCCCCGGAGGCGGTGGCACTCAGCGGCTTCCCCGCCTCATCGACCTGTCGGAGGCGCTGGACATGATCTTGACCGGCCGTGAGGTCAACGGGCGCAAGGCCGAAAAACTGGGACTCGTCGACGATCTGGTCCATCCCGGCATTCTCCTGGATGCGGCAGCCGACAAGGCCCGCTCGATGGCCGCCGGCGACGGCGACGCGCCGTCGTTTACCGAGAATCTCGAAGAGGCCTTTCAGGATCCGGTCAAATTGGCGGCCAAGACCCCGGCCCGCAAGGTCATCTTCGACAAAGCCCGACAAAAAGCCCGCAGCAAAAGCGGCGGTCACTACCCGGCGCTGCCGAAAGCGCTGGACGTCATTGAGACCGGATTTTCGAAGGGCTTTGACGCCGGGATGCGCGCCGAATCGGAAGCCTTCATCGAGTTGGTCCAATCCGATGTGGCCAAGAACTTGATGAATATTTTCTACATGCGCAAAGACGTCAACAACGACAGTGTCGTCGGCGAAGACGTCGACCCCTACGACGTCGACAAAATCGGTGTACTCGGCGCCGGACTGATGGGCGCCGGCATCGCCCAGGTCGCCGCCTACAATGACTACAACGTCCGACTCAAAGACCGCGACCACGAAGGGCTGGGCTGGGGTCTGGACTACATCCACGGCCTCTTCGACAAATTGGTGCGCCGCGACAAACTCACGGAAGCCGAAGCCGACGTCTACTTCGGACGCGTCTCGGGGACCACGACCTACGACGGGTTCAAGACCGCCGACCTGGTGGTGGAAGCCGTCTTTGAGTCGCTGGAACTCAAGCAACAGATGCTGGCCGACGTCGAGGCCTCCGGCAACGAAGAGCAGGTCTTTGCCAGCAATACGTCGACGATTCCCATCGAGGATATCGCCGCCGAGGCCGAGCGGCCGGAAAATGTGCTGGGGATGCACTTTTTTAGTCCCGTCTACAAGATGCCGCTCCTCGAGATCATTCGCACTGACAAGACCTCCGATCGGGCCCTGGCGACGGCCCTGGAGGTCGGCCGCAACATGGGCAAGACCTGCATCGTCGTCGACGACGGCCCCGGCTTCTTTACCAGCCGGGTCATCGGCGCCTACATCAACGAAGCGGGCTGGATCCTCCAGGAGGGCGCGCGCATCGAGGATATCGATGAGGCGATGAACGACTTTGGATTCCCCGTCGGCCCCCTCAAATTGGTCGACGAAGTCGGCATGGACGTCGGTCAAAAGGCGGCCGGCGTACTCCAGGAGTCGTTCTCCGAGCGCTGGCACGCGCCGACGGCCCTCGAGAATTTGTACGACGAGGGCCGCAAGGGCAAAAAGAACGACTACGGCTTCTACGACTACGGCGGCGAGGGCTCCGACGTGCCCGACGAGACGGTCTACGACGTGCTTCCCGGCGGTCGCGACCGGCGCCGAGTCGATCGCGAATTGGTCCAGCAGCGCTGCTGGTTGGCCATGCTCAACGAGTGCGCCTACGCACTGGAAGAAGGGGTTTTGCGGAACCCGCGCGACGGCGACATCGGCGTCATCTTCGGGCTGGGTTTTCCGCCCTTTCGAGGTGGCATCTTCCGCTATGCAGACGAAGTCGGATTGGACACCGTCGTCGAGCAGATGCGGCGACTGGCCGATCAATTCGGGGAGCGATTGCTTCCGGCCGACATTCTCGTCGACAAGGCCGAAGAGGGCTCGACCTTTTACGGCGACGAATAACCCCGGCGACAGCTCCCGTTATTGACCGCTCCGACTCACGACTCGTTTTCGACTGCTGAGGTACCATCATGGCCCAATCACAAACTCTCAATCCCGAAGACCCCATTGCCATCGTCGGCGGTGTACGCACGCCGTTTGCCAAAGCCTGGACGTCCTACAAGGACTGGACTCACGCCGATCTGGGGCGGGAGGCGGTCACCGAATTGGTCAATCGCGCCGACATCGATCCGGAGCGCATCGACGAATTGATCTTCGGTTGCGTCGCGGCGCCGATGGATGGCCCCAATGTGGGTCGGGAAGTCGTGCTTCGCAGCCAGCTTCCCAAGCATATTCCGGCGTCCACCGTCCAGATGTACTGCGCCTCCAGCGCCTACGCCGCCGTCCAGGGCGTCAACTCCCTGATGGCCGGCACCTCGGAGATCGTCATCGCCGGCGGCGTGGAAGCCATGAGCGCTGCCCGGGCCCGGTTTAGCCTCCCGCTGACCCACGCCTTGCAGGACGCGATGAAGGCCAAGTCGGTCAAAGACCGGGTCCAGGCCATCCGCAAGCTCAAAGCCGGAGATCTCAAGCCCCAGACACCGGCAATTGAAGAGCCCACCACCGGCAAGTCGATGGGTGAGTCCGCCGAAGAGATGGCCAAGGAATACGGCATCTCTCGACAGGCTCAGGACGAATACACCGAGATGAGTCACCACCGGGCCGCCGAAGCCTTTGAGAGCGGGCGCTTCCCGGAGGTCATGCCCCTGTTGACCGGCGAAGAATTCGACGAGACCGTGGAGCGCGACACCAATATCCGCCCCGACACCTCCGTCGATCAAATGAGCAAGCTGAGTCCGGTCTTCGACAAAAAGCACGGCACGATTACCGCCGCCAACTCCTCGCCTCTGACCGACGGGGCCTCGGCGGTGATGTTGATGCGCCAGAGCACGGCCGATGAACTTGGACTTGAGCCACTGGCCACGGTTCGCTCCTACGCCCAGGTCGGCCTCGACATCCAGAAGCACAACCTGTTGCTCGGGCCGACGTTTGCCACGCCGCTGGCGCTGGAGCGCGCCGGTGTGGACCTCGACGACATGGACCTCGTCGAGATGCACGAGGCCTTTGCCGCCCAGGTGTTGGCCAATCTCGAGATCTGGAAGAGCGACGAGTTGTGTCAGTCGCTGGGACTCGACGGCGCCATCGGCGAAGTCGATATGGAGACCTTTAACGTCAACGGCGGCTCCGTCTCGCTGGGCCATCCCTTCGGCGCCACCGGCGGTCGCATGATCGCCCAACTGGCCGGCGAGATGGATCGACGCGACGAGGAACTCGGCCTGCTGACGATGTGCGCCGCCGGCGGACTGGGCCTGAGCATGGTTCTGGAGCGCTAACCACTCATCTCGTCACGCAACTCCGTACAGAGCCCCCGACCGACACCTGTCGGTCGGGGGTTTTTTATTTAGTAGCCCCTACGCCAACGCACTCTCCGCGCCGGAGTCGCGCACGAATATGCAACTGGCGTCGGTCTGCGAGACCATCCGCCGTGCAAATTCGAGATCCGGATCGGAGAGCATGCCAAAGACATTGAGGTCGGCGCGCGGTGATGCGGGCACAAATTCATCGAAGGTTCCCACATGAATCACAATTTCGGCGTCCGGCAACCGGGCCAGCGTCGACAGCTGCTCCAGAAATTGACGGGCATTTTCCCGTTCCTCCTCACTGCGCACCACCATCATCAGCCGCAGATCGGCATTCCAGTTTCGACGCAACTGATAGGCTGTCAGTATCGATAGATCGAGGTTTCCGATATCCATCGAGATGCTCCAATCCGGGGTCCGATCGCGAATCCAGATATTGACCGTCTGGCGCCGCCCCAGTCCCGCCTGCGGATGCTGGGCGTATAGCATCGCCCCCAGGCCCTGTTCGGAAGCTCGATCGACAACCCGCGGGTAGTCCAGCGACGCCTCCAACTCCTCGGGCATCTGCAAAAACACAATATTGGGCCTCGGAAAGGCGCCGCGGGCATTCTGGATGCTGGCGACAATGCCCGTCGTAAAGCTCAATGCCTCCATGACGATCCAATTTGCAAAGAGCCCCCGCTGTCGAAAGTCGGCGACCAGCCCCTCGAGATGGCGACTTAAATCGTCGGGTTCGTCGTCGGGATAGATGCCGACGAGCTTGACCGAACCTCGAGGCGTGACCAGGTCCTGCAAAAACAGGAAACTTCCCCGAAGCTGGCGCGGGTCTTTGACGGCCACCAGAAAATTCGGCTTCCAGGCCCGTTCCTGTCGCACCGGCAGGTCCCAAACCTTCTTGGCCGCCCACTCGGCGAGGGCCACAAACATACCACTTCGCACATCGCCAAATGGTGCATCCAGCTCCCGGCGGGCCATCAATACGTAGGCCGCGCCAACACAGGTCAGGGCCACCAGACTGAAGACAGGGCTGATGATGAACATCGCAAAGAGACAGCCCACAAATCCCAGCCCGGACACCAGGCGAGGCACCCGCAACAAGGGGCGAAAACTGGCCAGATCCAATGTTTGTTCGTAAAAGACCACCAGGTTGATCGTCATATAGGTGATCAGAAAGAACATCGTGATCAGCGGGGCAATGGCATTCAGATCCCGGGCAAAAAGGGCGATCAGGGCAATACCGGCAGTGACGAGCAGCGCATTTTGCGGCTCCCCGTCGCCGCGGCGCGTACTGAGCCACTTGCCACCGGGAAGCACATTGTGTTGCCCCAGTGCCTGCAGAATTCGCGGAGCGCCGACCATCGACGCCAGCGCCGATGAAAACGTCGCCGCCAGAAGCGCTACAGCGACCACCGGCCCCCAGTGCGACTGGTCGACGATGACCATGAGATTGTCGCGCAAGGTCTCCGCCGATGCCGAACCGGATAGCCAGATTGCCCCCAGCACGTACAGGACCAGCGCCGTGACAATGGCAACCATCGTCCCCAGCGGGATGCTTCGGCGCGGGTCTCGAAGCTCGCCGGACATATTGGCCCCCGCCGTAATGCCCGTGGCCGCCGGGAAGAAGACGGCGAATACCGTCCAGAACGAGACCTCATTTTGCTCGCCCCATAGCTCGATATTTTCGACGCTTCCCTCGGCGAGCGGTCCGGTGGCGGCGCCGACGGCCATCGCAACCAGGGATACGGCGACAATCGCCAACACCACATACTGGAGCCGAAACGCCAGTGTGGTGCTCAACCAGGTGATGATACACAGCGCGGCAAAGGTACCGAGGTCGATCAGCAGCGGAGGATGGTCGGGAAAAAAGAGCAGCCAGCCCTCGCGAAAACCAAAGATATACAGGGCGATGATCAGCGCCTGCGCCAGATACAGCGGGATGCCGACACTGCCGCCGACCTCCAGACCCAGCGATTGCGAGATGATCGAATAGGGTCCCCCGGCGCCGATGCGGATATTGGTGGTGATCGACGACATCGCCAGGCCCGTCGCCCCCGTGATGCCGAAGCTAAGCAACACCACGGCGAGGGCGCCGACGAGGCCGGCGTTTCCCACCGTCCATCCCAGCCGAAGGAAGATAAAGACCGCCAGGATGATAAACGTCGGCATAAAGACACCGGTGAAGGTGCCAAATTTTTTGGGGCCTTCGGCGGAGGCCGACAGGTCGTTGGCGTCCGGGGGGTTGGGTTCGGTCATCGAATCGCCATTTGTAAAAATACGTCGACAGCCATTCGGCAGACCTGTCAACTATCACAACGGCACCCGATGCCCAACGTATTTGTCGGCCGTCGCTCATCCACACGTTTCCCCTTCTTCGTACGAATGCGTGGCATGGCGGTAGATATCATCGAATTCCAATCCGTCGCAGCCCTCGACGAGCCCATCGCGGACGCTGATCCCGTGGTAATCACTGTCGGCGATGTAGGCATCGTTGATCACCAGATGTCCCCCGTCATGCACCAGCAGTGCTGCCTGGGAGTTGCTCCAGGAGTCGTCCCAGGGCTGGCTTCCGGCGTGACGAATCTCGACGTTTCGCAGTTCATTGGCCCTGGAGCTCGGCGTGTCGCGAAACCGCAATCCCCGCCAGTACCCGGCGCTGTCTCGCGATCCCTGAAGGCGCACCCGGGCCCCGGAGACGGCATCGATAGACAGGGTCCCGCCGTCGAAGTCCAGACCGGCGTGGCGCTCGAACTCCACGACGGTATCGGGCTCAATCGTCAAATTACTCTCCACGGCGACGACCTCCTCGATGCGATAGGCCACGCTTTGCGGACTCCAGCTCCCGTTGCGGCTGACCGGTTCATCGCCGTGAACAAAAACGGCGTCGTGGCGATGCTCGGAAAATGAATTGCCGCCTCCGAGTCCATCGACTTGATTGGGATGGAGGCGCATCGGTGCGTCGTTGTGTTCAAAGCGGGTCTCGGAGATATCGACTTCGGCCAGCGCGGCATCGGTGACGACGGCGGCGAATTCGTGCTGTTCGAATGTTGCATTCTCGATCTCGACATCGGCGCTATTGGCGGAAATCACCAGTCCGCCGCGGCGAATCGGCACCTCGTCATTCCATTCAGTGGAGCCGCCGTCGGCGATAACGACGTCCCGAAGCTGATGGGGTCCGGAGCTGTCGAGGCGAATCCCCTTCCAGTAGCCGAGTTCCGATGTATCACCTCGAAATTCGACGGGCGCCGAGTCGCTTCCGACGGCCGTCAGCCGCGCCGATTGCTCGAGCGAAAGCCCGGTATCGGCGTCGAAATAAAGGACGGTGCCCGCCGGAACTTCGACCTCGCCGCTGGTGACCGTCAACGAACTGGCCACGGAGTAGCAATCGTCGTCGAGTACCACCCCGCCTTCCAGTGCGCCACTGCCCTCGAGTTCGGTGCATGAACGGCGGTCCGAACCATCGTCGGTTCCCCCCGTTCCACACCCCACCTGGAGCGCCAGCACGGCAATTGCGATCGGTAGTGCCTTGAAGCATCGGTAATCATTCATGAGCAGATCCATTGTCGTTGCATGGTTTCGAACTTGCGTGGTGCGACGTCGTACGGGCTCCTCAGCTCAGCGCCGACCACCTCCGACGGAGGGCGACTCGCCGGCCGGTCGCGGTCGACGCTCCATAAACGTCCGCGCCGCCCTTCCGACAGCCTCGCCCAGTGAAATCGGTGGATGGATCAGTGACGCCAGCTCCGAGACCGTCAGCCCGTAGCGCACCGCCAGCGCCAACTCCATGACCAACTCCGAGGCTCCAGGCGCGAGGATTCGAGCCCCGACGAGATGATCGGATCGCCGGTCGCGGATCAGCTTCACGAAGCCCCGCTTTAGGCCCAGCGCCTCGCCGACGGGCAACTCCGCGATCTGGCAGTTCGCCGTATCGGTCACAAACCCCGCCCGCCGGGCCCCGGGTTCTCCCCAGCCGACGCCTGCAAATTGCGGATCGGTGTAGATGGCGAAGGGCACCGCCGTATTGTGGCCGGCGGTCTTCGATGGCGACACGGCATTACGGGCCGCCAAAATAGCATCGTAGGCCGCCGCATAGGCGTGCTGGCCGCGGCCGATGGCATCGCCGGCGGCAAAGATATTGGGCTGTGTGGTCTGCATCGATTCGTCGATGACGATAAAGCCGTCATCGGTCAACTCGACGCCGCTTCGCTCCAGGTGCAACTCGGCGATCCGCGGCTGTCGATTGTCGACAACCACCACGGCGTCACAGTTCCAGCCGGCCCCGGCGCCCTCGTAGTCGCCGCGAACCGCGATCTGGCCATCGGCGCCCGACGACACCTCGCGCACTGTCGCCGCAGTGGCGACGTCGACGCCCTCGTCGCGGAGCATGTCGACGACGGCTCCGTCGATATCATCGCCGTGTTCCTCGCCCAGAAGCCGGTGGCGGTCGGTGAACACCATCACCTCCGTGCCCATTCGCGCCATCAACTGACTGTACGACAGCGCCACATCACTGGTGCCGATAAAGGCGATGCGCTCGGGCAGTGAATCGAGCCTCGAAAGCTGGCTGAGCGACCATGCGTCGACGTCGTCCAATCCCTCGACATCGGGCCACGTCGAACGGGTCCCCGGCGTCAACAAGACCCGGTCCGGCTCCCAGGTCTTGTTGTCGGCGCTGAGCACCATCTCCTCTTCGAAATGGGCCCGACCCTCGATGAGTTCCACATTGTCCAGCCGGTGCAATCTAGAGCGCATCCGATCGCGGACCCGCTCGCCCATCTGGGCCCGGCGATGCTCAACTTTTTTCCAGTCGACATCAGTGGCCGACGTATTCAGCCCCTCAAAGCGCGGGTGGAGCGCCCGGTGGTGATCGGTGGCCGCCGTCATCAGCATCCGGGCCGGCAACATCCCGACGTGAATACAGGTCCCGCCGAGCGGAAGCCCGGCATTAAAGATGGTCACCTGAACGCCCCGGGTCGCCGCCCAGGAGGCTGCGGCGCATCCGGCAATGCCGCCTCCGACAATCGCCAGATGCAGTGGTGTCGACGTCGCATTATCTTCGGCCATCGATGGCCCCCCCAGAAGTTGCGTATTCAGACCCGGCGCGGCAAACGAGAATCCGCCCGGCATCTAAAAGAAGAACACCGACGCCGGTGTTTCAAGTCTCGGTGTCGCTGGCGGCGGCGGCGCTACGCCCATCATTGCTCATCGTCAGGGCCATCGGATCTGACCGAAGTCTCGAAGGGGCGCAAAGGGATTGACGTCGCCGATCGTCGACGCCCCGGGCATCCGCAGCATCAGTAGCCGATCGACGCCCAGCGCCACGCCCGCCGAGGGCGGAAGTCCCCACCGAAGCGCCCGGATGAAGCTGTGGGCCACCGGCAACTGCGGTCGCCCCATCCGGCCCCGGATCTGGTTGTCCTCGTCGAATCGGCGCTGTTGTTCGTCGGGATCGGTCAACTCGCCGAACCCATTGGCGAGCTCAATGCCGTCGACGTACAGCTCAAAGCGCTTTGCGACCCTTCGGTCGGCGTCGTCTCGCCGGGCTAAAATCGCCAGCGGCGCCGGCCAGTCGGTCACAAAAACGGCGCCGCGATCGGCGAGAAAGGGATCGATGTGATTGACGGTCAAAGAAAAGAATAACTCGTCCCACCTGGCCGCCTCCATGTGGCGCCCCGAAAGTAGCTCGAGATCCTCGATTCGGCGCCGCAGCGACTCGACGTCGAGCGCCTCCAGAATATCGAAACCACAGGCGGCGTCGACGACCTGTTGCATGGTCATCCGCTCGATGGGCGCCTCGACCGGTCGCGCGCTTTCGCCATCACAGATCTCGACGACCAGTCGCTCCACGTCATCGATGATCGCCTCTACGTCCCGCCAGGGGCGGTACCACTCCAGAATGGTAAATTCCGGGCTGTGCTGGTCGGTGACCTCGCCGTTTCGAAAGGCCTTGCCGAGCTGATAGATGGGGCCGGCGCCGGCGGCCAGCAGCCGCTTCATCGCAAATTCGGGAGATGTTCTCAGGTAGCCCTGGACATCGTCTTCGCCGCCGTGCTCTTCGAAAAATCGGGCCGGCATCGGCTCAATATGCGGATCGGTGCCCGGCGCCCGGACCCACGACGGCGTATCGACTTCCACAAATTTCTCGTCTCGCATCCAGTTGCGGATCCGATAATACAACTCGTCGCGGGCCTCCAACACCTGCTGGATGGGAAGCGAGGATCGACTCGACAGAGGGGCGCCATCGACGTCGGGTCGATGGACGACGGTGATATCGTCGGCCACAACTGCGGAGTCGACCTGGCGGATGCGCGCCCAGACCAGGTCGCCGTCACAAAGATCGTCGTCGCCGAAGCCGTCGCCGATAACAATGGCGACGTCGCATCCGGCGTCTCGAAGCCGCCACCGACCATCGATGCGCACAAGTCGGGCCCCGACCTCGACACGACGATCTACTTTCGGTGATGCGAGCCATTCGCTGAGGTACATCGTCTCTACGGTCATGGGCGCGTCGGGGTCGTCGGTCTCGATATCGGCTAATTTCCGGTCTACAAAGGCCAGCCATAACCGCCGGGGCTTGCGCCTGGTGGCTGCGGCAATTACGATGTCTGCTACGCTTTTTTGTCCGCTGATGTCAATTGGACCGCCATTCGGTCATCGTCGTCTGGTCACCGACCAGGACCGCTACGGCGCGTCACCTCAACATGGGAGTGCAACCATATGGCCGAAAATTTCAAGACTCTTGTCGACGTACTCGAACACAGTACCGAAGCCTACAGCGACGATCCATTTATCGGCACCAAGCGTTCCGGCGAGTACCAATGGACGAATTACCGGGAATTCGGCGAGATGGTCGCCGATTTTCGCGGTGCCCTTGCGTCGATGGGCGTCGAGGCCGGCGACACCGTCGCTGTCATCGCCGACAACCGCATCGAGTGGGCCGTCGGCGCCTACGCGACCTACAGTCTGGGCGCCAAGTACTGCCCGATGTACGAAGCCCAGCTCGTCAAAGACTGGAAGTACATCATCGGCGACAGCGGCAGCAAGGTCGTACTCGTCGCCGACACCGACATCTACGACAAGGTCACGCCGCTTATCGACGAACTCGACGACCTGGAGCGCGTCGTCTACTTCGACGGCCCCCAGGACAGCGAGGACGCCTATCAGACGCTGATCGAGCACGGCTCCAAAAACCGCGTCGACGCCGTCCATCCCGACCCCGACGACCTGTGTGGCTTTATCTACACCTCCGGGACCACCGGCAAACCCAAAGGCGTGTTGCTTTCGCACTCCAATCTGTTGAGCGTCATCAACGGCGTGCAGGACCTGCTCGACATCGGCGGCGCCGACGATGTCAGTCTGTCGTTTCTTCCCTGGGCCCACAGCTTCGGCCAGGTCTGCGAGCTGCACGCCCTCTTTGCCTTCGGGGCCTCGATGGGCCTTGCCGAAGACGTGACGACCATCGTCGAAAACCTCTCGGAAGTCCGGCCGACCCTGCTGTTTAGCGTCCCCCGGATCTTCAACCGCATCTACGACGGGGTCCACAAAAAGATGGAGGCCGCCGGCGGCATCAAAAAGATGCTCTTTGACAAGGCCATGGCCAACGCCAAAAAGATCCGCGAGGCCAAAGACGCCGGCAAAGAACCGGGCTTTCTGACCCAGAAGATGAACGACTTTTATGACAGCGTCGTCTTCTCGAAGGTCCGCGACCGCTTTGGCGGACGCCTCAAATACGCCTTTAGCGGAGGCGCCGCGCTGAGCCCGGAGGTCGCCCGCTTTATCGACAGTCTCAACATCACCGTCTACGAGGGCTACGGCTTAACCGAGACCTCTCCGCTGGCGACTCTGAACTACCCCGGAAACCGCAAGATCGGCAGCGTCGGAAAGCCGATTGCCGGCGTCGAATTGTCGATTCGCCCCGTCGAGGGCTACCCCGAGGGCACCGGCGAGGTCTGCATCAAGGGCCCGAACGTCATGCAGGGCTATCACAATCTGCCGGAGAAAACGGAGGCCGTGCTCGACGACGATGGCACCTTTCGGACCGGCGACCTGGGCCGAATCGACGACGACGGCTTTCTGTGGATTCTGGGCCGCGTCAAAGAGCAGTACAAACTGGAAAACGGCAAATACGTCGTTCCCGGGCCCATCGAAGAGCAACTCAAGCTGTCGCCCTTTATCAATCAGGTCATGATCGAGGGCACCAACAAGCCGCACAACGTGGCGCTGATCGTCGTCGACGAGGAGTCCCTCGTCGAGTGGTGCGAAAAGAACGACGTGCCCCGCGATGAAATGCTCGAACACCACAAGGTTCGACAGCTGTTTCGCGACGAAATCGAGCGCGTCAGCTCCGGCATCAAGGGCTATGAAAAACCGGAGCAATTCGCCCTGCTCGACGAGGAATGGACGCCGGAAAACGACATGTTGACCCCGACGCTCAAGCTCAAGCGCCGCGTGGTCATGGAGGAATACGGCGACCTCATCGAAGCGCTGTACGAAGGCGAGCGCGGCGCCGCCGCATAATCTTCAGCTCTGGCCGCCGCATAGCGGTCAGTCCTGAAGGCAGACCCCGGCGGACGTACCCCGCCGGGGTCCACATCTGGCAGCCTACCTGTCGGCTATCACCCAACCCCACCGCGGGGCTAGATCTTTCCGCGCTCCGCGCTTCCGCGCCGCATTTGCTCAGCGACTCAGCGGTCCTCCGCGCGCTCTTCCGCGCCTCCATGCTTCAGCGCCTCAGCGCTTCCGTGCTTCCGTGCTTCCGCGCTTCCGCGACTCCACGCTTCCGCGATTCCGCGCTTCCGAGCCTCAGCGAATTAACGCCGAGAACTTTTTGAACGCCGGATGTTTAGAGTTTTGCAACGCATCGAAGACGATTGTTTCGTAATTGGCCACCGTCGCTCCCGCCTCGCGCATCAATGACAGTCCGTTGTCGTGGTGTGACGGCCGGCGACTGATGGTGGCATCGAAGGGCACCACGACCTCGTGGTGTCGACTCAACAACTCCCGGACTGTTGTGTAGACACAGACGTGGGTCTCCATGCCACAGACGACGATTCGCTTCGGGAGATCGATCAAGATATCGTGAAATTCGGGGGCCGAACAGGCATCGAATGAAGTCTTTTCGACGCGCGACGCGTCCTGGTCTTTAAGCGTCTGGCGGAGTTCTTCGACCGTCGAGCCCAGCCCGTCTGGGTACTGTTCGGTGTAGACGATATTGGCGCCGACCTCGCCGGCGAGCTCTACTAAGGTCGTCGTGGCGTGCAGACAGCGCTCCATGTCGTCGTCGGGCATCGAGGTCGCCAGCCGCTGTTGGATATCGATGACCAGAAGGGTGGTGTCTTCGGAAAGCAACATATCGTCGATCCCTGCTCGTTGTCTCAAAACCGTTATCGCCGCAAAAATTTGTACTTTCGCCACCGACTGCTACTATGGCCGGCCGTTGTGCATTCTCGCCGTGGTCGGCGAGGTGAACTCCGAGTAAGGTAGAAGTTTCCCACAGGGTCGACAAGGTGAAGACAACCCCTCTCCAGCGCGCGGTGGGCCTGTTGACGATCGGACTCGTCATGGCCGTCGGATGCGGCGATCCGGGAGATGATCGGATCATCTCCGATCCCGTCGATCCGTCGCGAATGCTGGTGGAATCCCAGCTCGCCGAACTGGACGACGTCATGCGCGACGCCGCCCGCCACCGGGCCGTCGAAGACGCCATCGAACGGCGGGTCGCCGACCAGGCCGCCCGTCCCTTCGCAGACCGGGTCGACGACGGACTTCGCTACTCGACGGTCTTCAACGACCTGTATGTCGACGGCGAACTCAGCGCCCGATTCGTCGACGACAACGGACTGACCGACTACGGCCGGCGCACCATCGAATACATCGACGACGCCGATCGCCACGCGTTAGAAGCAGAGACGCTGCACCGAGCGGCCATCGACGACGCCGTCGACGCCCTGGCCGACGACCCCGCACAACAGGGCGAGTCACCGGGCTTTGAGCCCACCGTCGACGAGGTCGAAGCCCTCGTCGATCTGGTCGCCGAAACCGTCGACGACCGCGGCGATGACGACGGCGTCGCCCTGATCGTCGACGCCGTCAGCACCGTCGACGATGACCGCGATACGCCCCCCGGGCTGGAGCGCTTTCG
>CAYUPT010000038.1:0-13941 GCA_964446725.1 uncultured Bradymonadales bacterium
AGTTTCAAAGGGCAGCAGTAGGATCATGAGTGATCAGGTGAGGTCCACCGACAAAGCCAGGGAGCGTATTATTGGGCTCCGTGGTAATACAGTGAGCTTTCGCCATCCCGCTCCTTACCACTGAAACGATACCTCTTTCGTTTGTAGGATCCAAAAGAGGTTTCTCCGTACGCCCTGTATTTCTCGCGGTTGATGAAGTTCCCCTGGCCGCCGAGGACCACGGAACTGCTCTGTAAGTGGTCTGGGAGGTGGTACTGGCTCGGCAGGCTTTGACCTCTCAAAAATGTCCGGAGCGAGCCTCTTCGTGGCGATGTGGGACGTGTCGTCCATGACATGGAGGGTGTTGTTTTCTTCGCCCGGGTCATTTTCTTTGTGGATCTGGTGGTGCTCGAAGAGCCCGTCGATGTAGCCGGTGGAGTGGTGGTCCCCGTTGTATTTGTTGTCCCGTCGCGGCCGACGCCGCTGCCCTAAAACCCTATTACGCCGCGGGCGTAATGCCGGCGCGGCCGCCGGCGCTCCAACCCCTTTACGCCGGCGCTCCAACCCTTTACGCCGCGGGCGCTCCCTTCTCGCGCAGTGTCTCGCTCATGCGGACGGCGACGATCAGTCCCGAGACAATGGCGACGGCGCCGATGATCCAGATCGCCGATTCCAGCCCCAGAAGGTCGGCGATGACGCCGGCGGCGACAGCGCCGATGGCGTAGCCGGAGTCGCGCCACAGCCGGTAGATGCCGACCGACGACGCGCGCCAGCTCGGATGGGCGACATCACTGACGGCGGCCATCAGCGTCGGGTACACCATCGCCGTTCCGGTGCCCATCAACATCGCGGCGACGGCAAAGCCCCAGAAGCCACCGGAGAGGACGGTCATCAAAATCCCGACGCCCTGGAGCCACATCCCGGCGACGATCAGGCCCTTTCGACCCGCTCGATCCGACCAGGCACCGGTAAATAGCTGGCCGATTCCCCAGAACGCGGGATAGATCGCCGTCAGCCACCCGATCTGGCCGAGGCTCATCCCGGCGCTGGCAAAAAAGAGCGGAAATAATCCCCAGGCCATGCCATCCTTGAGATTGGTCACCAGACCGGCCTGACTAACCGACGACAAATCCTCGTTTTTCCAGGTCGTGCGCGCAAAGACCTCGGCCTGTTCGATGTCGCGGCTCTCCTCGAGGTGTTCGGAGTGTTCGTCGGATTCGAGTCGGGCGTGCGCACTGGTGTCGCGAGCCACGAAGATCGACAGTACCAGGCCGATGATTACGAAGGCGATGCCGAGTATGAAGGGCTCGGGTCGAAGCCCATAGCGGGCGGCGATCCATCCCGTGGCCAGCGCGGCGCCACCGACGGCAAAATAACCGGCAAACTCGTTGAATCCCATCGCCAGACCGCGCTGTCTGGGGCCGGCCAGATCGATCTTCATGATGACCGCCGCCGACCAACTCAGTCCCTGGCTGACGCCCAACAGGGCATTGGCGAATAGAATCCATCCCCACGACGGCGCCCACATCAGCAAGAAGGGGACCGGAATCGCGACCACCCAGCCGCCGACGAGCACCGCTTTTCGGGTCCAGCGATCGGAGAGTCGACCGGCGAAGTAATTGGAGGCCGCCTTGGCGATGCCGAAGACGACGATAAACGACAAAATCGCCGTTCGGGCCGCCATCCCGAACTCCTCCTCGCCGATCTCGGGCAGAATACTGCGCTCCAGGCCGACCATGGCCCCCACAAAGGCATTGATGACCATCAGGAGCAGAAATTGGGCCCAGTTTTCGCGCAGGCCGAGTCGAATACTCGATGTGTCGTCGGTTTGTGTCATGGCTCTTCTCGATTGTTCAATAGAACTCTTAAATAACAGCTAAACACTCGATATCGCAGATTCCGGTGTCTTCGCTGGTTCTCAACTTTTAGATGACAGCGCCGGGGCCGAAGCGCACGGTTAACGCATCAATTCGCCGCGTTTATCGGAGATGAACTCCGGAGTACTCATCTCGACGCGGACGGCGTCATATCCGCGCCGACACAGGTCTTCGACGGCCTCGTCGGCCATCGTGCAGTAGGGACCGCGACAGTAGGCGACGAGCCGCTTGTCCTCCGGTAATTTATCGATATGTTCATCGACTCGGTCTGCGGGAACGGAAATGGCGCCCGGCAGATGACCGGCCCGGTACTCCGACTCCGGTCGAGTATCGAGCAAAACGGCCTGCCCCTGCTCGATGTCATCGGCGACCTCGTCCCATTCGGTGGTGTTGGCACCAAAAAACGAATCCACCGTGGCGTCGATGACCGGCAGGCGCTCTTCGGCCAGTCGCCTCATGACGACGAAAAATTCGGATACCGATTCATCGGCCAATCCGTAGTATTTGTAGGTCCCCTCGGAGCGGATGGTGACCAGACGGGCCTTTTTGAGCCGCTGGAGGTGCTGGGAGGTATTGGCGACACTCATCTGCGTCTCATCGGCCAACTCCTCGACGGTATGTTGTCCCTGACTGAGTACGTCGAGCAATTCGAGTCGATGCCGATTGGCGACGGCTTTGCCCACCGTCTCCAGCTCGCCGTAGACGGCGTCTTTGAACTCTCGTTTATCCATCGCGTCTTCCTCTGTTGGGATAAAAAGCCAAACCGCGCGGCGTTCACACTATTCAATTGATTTCTTTAACAGTTTATTCCCGTGGACCTTTTTCAGCTATCGGCAGTGGCGGGCTTCGGATGGCGGGCGTCGGCGGTTGCTATGCAAATTCGGCAATGAGTCGGCCGCGCTCGTCAAATAAGTCGCCGTCCATCCACCGCTCAACGCACTGGGCAATAAATTCCAGATCGACGCGGCATCGGCCGGTCGCCAGCGCCATATCGTCTTCCAAGGGCTCAAAGCAGACTGCCGAGACCGGTGTGCCGTCGACCTTGGCCTGTTCGCTAATATTGACGCCATTGATGTCGTGGCGGCTGTACATTTGTATTGATTCGCGCCCCATCCGACGGCGATAAAGCGTCAAATAATCCGGCGTCAATTCCAGTGTCTGTTCTTCGCTGATATCGACGGTGGCTTTGATCGCGAAGTAGATTCCAAAGGCCACAAAAGGAGCGAGCACACACATCGCCCCTGCAAACTCACCGGTCGAATCACCGGTTTTCAGGGTATAGCCACCGACGATCACCGCAGCGCTTAGCGAAAAGAAATTCCAGGCCAGCACTGCCAGCAATGTGGGCTGAGACCGAATATCGAATTCGCGCGACGGGATACGGATGGTCAAATCGGCTTCGGCATCGATCTGGAGTTCGGTGTTGTGGGGCACGTTTAGTTCGTCGGAATCAAACATCATATCTCCTGGCCGGAGGTGCGTTTTTTTGAACCCTCTCGATGACAGTCGGTCTCCGTCGCTTCGCTCCTCGTCCGACCTTGGGATGTCATCGGCTCCAGTACCTACTTTTAACTGTGATGCCCCTGTACCGTTGGCGACGATGTCTACTCCTGGCCACGACGGCCTCCCGTTAAAACCTCTCGATGACAGTCGGGCTCTGGCCATTCGACGCACAACATGGCGAACCATCTCGATCAGCGATTTAGGCGAAGTCGGCGATAAATCGGCCGCGCTCGTCGAATAACGATCCGTCCATCCACCGCTCGATGGCCTCGGCGATGAATTCCTGATCGGCTCGAGATCGACCGGCCACCAGATGTTCGGAGCCGTCAAAATGGTGTGCTCGCACGAGATCTTCATTCACTTCTCTGGTGTTGACAGCCTCCACGATCTCGATGGAAATCAGGTCGTTTGGGCTGTACAGCTTTTTGGATGACCAGGCCCACCGCTCGCGTCGAATCATCAGCGATTCCGGTGTAAACTCCAGCGTCTGCTCTTCGGCGATATCGGCCACGGCCTTGACCAGCAAAAAGATGCCTACCGCAGTAAATACCCCGAGACCGAGCATCGACCCAACAAAATCATCGGGCGAGTTTCGCTGTCCCAGAGTCATGACGCCGGCAGCCACCATGGCGATGACACACAGGACAATCCACACCAGCGGCATCAATGTAGTGGACTGCGAAAAGAGACTGAACTCGCCGCCGGGCACGACAATCTTAAACCCGTCGTCGGTATCGATCTGGAGGTCGATAAGATCGCGCACAGAATCGTTTTTGGGACTCATCACTGGTGGCCGATGACATCGGAAAATGATTGATGGACAAATCGGTGGATATCGACGGTCTGATCGTGGGCCCATCGCCGACCGATCTTGCCGGCGATCCAGATCAGCAGCGCCAGCAGGAGACATCCCGCCATAAGCCAGAGCCCGCCAGGGTACTGTCCGATCTGAAATTGACTGATGCCGATGATCAGGCCCGTCACACCGCTCATGGCGACGACGGCGTAGCCGGCCAGAAACATGGACCACACATTGATATTGGGCCCGAAGACTCCGTGCAATTCGGTGCCCTGTTGAGCGGATCGGATTCGGAGTTTGAGGTAGGGCGACCAGAAGTGGCGTCGCTCTTCGGGGACGGTCATCTCGACCTGGCGCTCGAATAAAGAGATCTCGAAGGGGGTAGCGTCGGATTGTGCGCTTTTTTCGAAGCGCTCCATCACCTCCTGCGTGCTCAGGTCGACGCAGAGAGAAAATCGGGGACGTAGTCGCAATTCCATGGGCGCTCTCGCGCAGAAAAAAGCCGGTAGCGGAACACCGATTGTGCGCCTTCGGCGCCGGACTGTCCAGAACCCACGGCACCGGTTGTACAAGCCCTGGTATCGATGCGATCTTAAACGCGCCGACCGCTCCTCATTTGCGTTCGCTGTCCGACCTGTGTCAGCGACACCGAAAAAGGTTGAGATGTCCGAATTTCAGCGATGTATCGGTATCGATTGGTCCGGCGCCGGACAGTCCGACGACCGCGTCGCCCTGCGCGTCGTGGAAGCCACGGGTGGGCAGGCGCCGCAGCCGGTGCGCCCGCCGACGAGCCGGCGCGCGAAAAACTGGACGCGAAACGAGGTCCGCTCATTTCTCCGACAGGTGCTGCACTGCGACAGCCCGCCGACGGTGGTCGGCATCGATGCCGCGCTGGGCTATCCGGCGGGCTCGGCAACGGCGGTCTTCGGCGCTGAGCACTGGCGCGACATGGTCTCTACTATCGCGGAGTGGATGAGCGAGGCCGGCGATGTCCGCCAATTTATGAATCGGGTCAACGCCCGCCACGCGCACCGCCGGGGCGTGCCATTTTTCAGTCGCCACCGCGACGTCAGCGAGCGAGCGTGGTGGCGCGAGCACCACGAGCGCCACGGCTTTTTTACCGACACCGGCGTCGCCTACCACCGACTCGTCGACATGCTGACGCCACAGGCCATCAGCCCCTTTTATATGGGGCCCGGAGCGATGGTCGGCGGCCACACCATCACCTGTCTGAATACGCTGGCCCCGCTGCTGGAGGCCCGAGACACCGGTGGCGAACTCGACTTCGGCGTCTGGCCCCAGGAATCGGACTGGCCTCAGCGCAGGCACGTCATCGCCGAGTGCTATCCGGCGATCTGTCCCGACATCGAGGGTGACACCGATGAGATGAGTCCCGACGAACTCGACGCCACCAAAATCGCGGCCTGGTTGCGCAGGTTACCGCCCGGCGAACTTCAGTCATTTTTGACATCGGTCGACGACAGCGACGGACTCCACCGCCTTGCCAGCACCGAAGGCTGGATACTCGGCGTCCCGGCGCCGGCGTCTCCGGCGCTCATCGAGACCTGGTCTGGCAGCGACGACTGAGGTCCCGAAAACCGTGCGCCATCGCCGCTGCGCTCAGCGAGGGACGGCAATTCCGCGGATCGTCGGTCGCACCAATGACGGCGCTTCGGGCATCGCCTCTCGCCGACATTCCTCCACCGCGTAGTCGGCGTCTTCAAACGCCTGAACGGTGCGCCGATTCATATGGCAGTCCCCGGTACACCAATTCCACAGTGGATCGAGGCGGTCCTGCCAGGTGCGGATCCGGTCATCGCAGGATGCGACGTGTTCCAAAAACAGAAGACTTCCGCCGGGTTTTAATGCGCGCCGAATCTCGTCGAGCGCCGCCTGGACATCGGGTACCGAACACAGCACGAGTGTGACGACCACGGAGTCGACGGAATCATCGGCGACGGGCAAATCATCGGCGTAGCCCTCTGCGATCTCGACACGTCCCCGGCCCCCGAAGTCCTCGGTGTCGATGCGCGCGGCCATCGCCGGATTGGGTTCGACGGCGATCAACTCTTCGACATGCCGGGGATAGTGCGGCAAATTGGCACCGGTCCCGATGCCGATTTCCAGAACTCGCTGCCCGACGTTCTCCAGCAAGTCGCGGCGCCACTGCCGGAGCCCGGCCTCTTCGGGACCGCTCATGATGGCGTCGTAGAGGACGGCGCCGAGTCTCTTTTTGATGGACATGGCTACCTCGGGAGACTTTTTTGACAGCTTCTTACTGCTCGAAGCAGTAAAAGCGGCGGCTTTCGTCACACGATCCGCGATCGGCATCGGTCCAGTCGCCATCGGCATCGGCGGCTGACCCAAATTGACCGAAGGTCAGCTCACTGAGAGAAGACCAATCCGCACAGGTGTCGTCGGCGCTTTGTCCTCCGGCCTTTGTGCCGGTCCACACCTCGAAACGGGAATCGATGATCTCACCATCCTCCCTCATATTGATCGGCGTCCGGGGGCCAGTGGCGCTCAATTCGTCGACGTCATCGGCGACGCGCTGCTCTTCGTCGATCAAAAACCAGGGGCCGTAGTCGTCGATGCGGTCGATGGCCGCCCGGTCCTGCGTCGACATCCATGCTTTCCACAGGCCATCCAGTTCCTCCTCCGAAGCATGGACATTGCAGACGTAGTCCGCATTTTCGATCGGACTGTCTTCATTGCCGACGAGCTCCAGATTGCCGGAATACACGCCGGAGGTAACAAAGACGCGGTGACCATCTTCGTCTTCGATGACCACCGGATCGACCTCGTCACCACAGCCGACCGTCGCCGTCGCAATGCCGACCAATATCCCGAGCGCCACTGCGTTTTTTCGAAATCCCAATGTCATCGCCCATTCCCTGTCCAGAGTCGCAACCCAACCGAAAACCGGACACCTCACAACGGGTCCGGGTGCTGAGCACTTCATCAATTCCGGAGGGACCATACGAAATCGACAATCGACGACGCAATGGCCGCCGTCGATCTGCATTGTGGCGTCAGCGGCCACGACCTATGATGCGCCGACGTCGACCGCCGACTGCGGCGACCATCGAGCAGCCAACACCAACCACATCATAGTATCTTCGGGAGAAGCTCCGTGACACAGACATTTCGAGACGTCATTTCGTGGTCACAGGTCGGCGATGGCCTGTATGAGGGAAGCGTCGACGACAGCTGGTTTCAGGGCCGCGGCGCCTTCGGAGGCGTCGCCGCCGGAGCCATCATTCGGGCCATGGACGACGTCGTCGACTCCGATAAACACCGCATTCGCGCCCTCAACACCCAGTTTTGCGCCCCCCTTATCGCAGAACCGGCCCGGCTGAGCGTCGAAATTGTCCGGCGCGGAAGTTCCGTCATCTACGCCGACGCCCGGATCCGCCAGAACGGCGAGGTCAAGACGGCGGCGACGGCGACCTTTGGAAGAGATCGCGATTCGGTCGTCGAATTCGACGCCACCGACGCTCCCGACGTCGCCTCCCCCGAAAATGTGGACCCGGCGCCGGACAGTCCCCTATTTCCGAAGTTTTCGCGCTACTACGAATACCGCTTTTGTCACGGCGCCATCCCCTATTCGGCGAGCGACGACGCCTCCGTCGGCGGCTGGTGTCGACTCGAAGACGCCGAAGGCCCCGTCGATACCGCTCAGGCGGCGGCGCTGCTCGATATCTGGCCACCGGCGGTGTTGACTACTGTCGGCGAGCCGATGGCGGCGGCCACCATTTCCTGGCAACTGCTCTTTGAGACGCCGCTTCCGCTACCGGGAGCTAAGGCCGACGATTTTCACCTGGTCACTTCGTCGACCACACGCGCCGGCGACGGCTACGCCGAACAACAATCGAGTCTGTGGACCGAAGACGGCCACCGGCTCGGCAGGTCCCAGCAACTGGTCGCCATCTTCGGCTGAATCGCCCTCACCGATCGGTTTCACCGTCGGCCGCTTTTCGCCGCACGTACAACACTTTTTCGACTACGGCGACGATATCGCCCTCCTCATCGACGATGTCGACGTCGAAGACCGGCTCGACTTTGTAATTCTCGTCGGCGTTCTGTCGGATCTCATCGATGCGCTGCCGGGTCAATTCGAATTCGACGTGGACCGTTCCGCGGCCCGGCTTCTTAAAATCGATGGACGCCGCCCGATCCCAGACGATGTAGTCGTCGCCCAGATTTTCGATGAGCATGAGCATCAAAAACGGGTCGCACATCGAGTACAGCGAGCCGCCGAAATGGGTGCCCACATAGTTTCGGTTGTAGAAGCGAAGGGGCATCTCGACGCGCACAAAGCGCATATCATCACTCATTTCGTCGACGCGAATTGCGGCGCCGAGGTACGGCGGATACCAGCTCATGACGCGATCGAGGTGGTCGCGCATCCAGTTTGTCACCTTCTCGAAGATCATCGATTCCACTCTCGTTTAAGCTCAAGATTGCGAGCCCGATCTTCGCAGAGATGTGCCCTCTTCGTCACGCCAACTGAGCCCGCACGCCATCGGCCCCCGTGCATCGCTGGTTCACGACTTCGAAAATAGGCGCTGAAAAAACCCCTCGCCGTTGACCTTGCTGACCAGGCGTTCGGCGGTTCGTTTTAGGGTCAGCGAGTCCTGAAGACCGACCAGTGAGTCCTGCACCTTGCCATCGGCGACAACGATGACCGTCGGCAGAGATCGCACGTTAAACGCCGACGAAATCTCGGGATAGTCTTCGGTATTGACCTTCAAGAACTCAATGGGTTCGCCGGCCATCGCCCGGGCCGCCTCCTCATATTGAGGCGCCATCGAGCGGCAGGGTCCGCACCAACTGGCCCAGAAGTCGATGAGGGCCGCCGGGCCACCGTCCTGCATGAGTTCTTCGATCTGTTGCTGGCTGGTGATGTCTCGGGTGTGCGTGGTGCTGTCTGCCATGGTGCTATCTCCTCTGCTCAAAGTACACCGATCCCGGCATGACGCCTCCGCAATCGATGCGATTGTCACCCGAGTTTGTAATGCAACCGCCGTGCCACAACATTCCGGGGGCCAAACACGTTGCCGGGGCCGATCTTTGTTTCACGATGTGAAAACAATCCTCAACAATTGCAACAACCTCAACTGCCAGCGAAACCGCTGCCTCGAGACCACCGTCGAAGCTCGGCGGCCCATTGGCGGAGAGGTATAGATTTTTGAACCGCTGCCCCCTACTATCCGGACCGACACCCGGGATTTTTGCCGTATACACCCAGGATACATCATGACAGACGATAAGCATCGAACGGATCGGCGAGTGGTACTGATGGTCCTCGACAGCGTCGGCATCGGCGAGGCTCCGGATGCCGCCGATTTTGGCGACGAGGGTTCCGATACGCTAGGTCACGTCGCGGAGGTCGTCGACGGCTTTGACCTGCCGAACCTGCGCAAGCTGGGACTGGGAAATATCGAGGGCGTCGATCGACTGGAGCCCGCCGACCATCCGGCGGCCAGCTTCGGGCGCATGATCGAACAATCGAAGGGCAAGGACACGTCCACCGGCCACTGGGAATTTGCGGGCATCATCATGGAGGAGGGATTTACGACCTTCCCCGACGGATTCGGCGACGACATCATCGACGAATTCTGCGATGCCATCGGCGTCGACGGCGTTTTGGGCAACAAGGCCGAAAGCGGCACGGTCATCATCGAGGAATTGGGCAAAGAACACCGCGAGACGGGAAAGCCCATCGTCTACACCTCGGCGGACCCGGTCTTTCAGATCGCAGCCCATGAAGACGTGGTCGACGTCGAGACGCTCTACGACTGGTGTAAGGCGGCCTACGATATCGTGATTCCGAAGGGCATTTCGCGGGTCATCGCCCGTCCCTTTATCGGCGACTGGCCGGATTACGAGCGCACCTCGAGGCGCAAAGATTTTGCCTGTCCGCCGCCGGAGCGCACCGTCCTCAATGCCCTGCAGGACGCCGGCGTCGAGACGACAGCCGTCGGCAAGATCGGCGATATTTACAGCGGACAGGGCCTCAGCGACCAGATCAAGACCAGAGACAACGACCACGGTGTGGAAGTCACGTTCAACTGCCTGGGCAATCGAAACGGGTTGATCTTTACCAACCTCGTCGACTTCGACTCCAAATACGGCCACCGTCGAAACCCGGAGGGCTACGGCAATTGCCTGATGCGTTTTGACGACCAGTTGCCCACTCTGTTGCAGGCCCTCGACGACGGCGACCTGCTCATCATCACCGCCGATCACGGCAATGATCCGACCTACGAGGGCACGGATCACACCCGGGAATACGTCCCGGTTCTGGCCTACGAAAAGGGCGGCCAAAACAACGGAAGAGACCTCGGTACGCGTCAGACCTTTGCCGACATCGGGGCGACAGTGGCCGACTTTTTTGGCGTCGACTGGGATGTGGGAACCTCGTTTTTAGACTCTCCTGCCGAGGAGAGCTGAGCTTCCATGACGCAACCGACGCTGGGTCCATTTACGCTCGGGGAGTGCATCGGCGAGGGAGGCATGGGACGGGTGTATCGGGCCACCCATCGCTTCACGGGAGTCGACGCTGCCATCAAGGTCATCAGCGACGCCGGCAGTGACGACAAAACCCGTCGGTTCCACCGAGAAATTCAGGCCCACGCGGCGCTGGTCCACCCCGGCATTGTGTATCTCTTCGACTCCGGGGTCATCGACGACGCCGTCGCCGCCCAATCCCCGCTCGTCGCCGACAGTCCCTATGTGGCCATGGAGTTTGCGGAGGCGGGGACGGTCGACGATCGGGCCCCGGTCGACGACTGGGCGACGATCCGAAGCATTCTCGTCCAGACCCTCGACGCCCTGGCCTTCGCCCATGCCCGCGGCGTAATTCACCGCGACCTCAAGCCGGAAAATCTGCTGTGCATCAATGACGATAAACGGCTGCGGATCAAGCTCGCCGACTTCGGCATCGCCCACGCCTTCGATGATCTGCATCGCCACGGAGACGACACCCTCCAGTCGGCGACGGGAACGCCGCTGTACATGCCTCCCGAACAGATCCGAGGGCGGTGGCGCGTCTACGGGCCGTGGACCGATCTATACGCCCTGGGATGCGTGGCCTACGAATTGATCTGCGGCCATCCCCCGTTTGTCGCCGACGCCACCGTCGCCATCGCTCTCAAGCACTGCAAAGAGGAGCGCCCCGAAGTGCGTCCCCGGGTCGAGATTCCGGAAGCCGTCGAGGACTGGATTCACCGGGCCATGGCCATCGATCCGCAGCAGCGCTTTCGCCGCGCTGCCGACGCCGCAGACGCCCTTCCGGCGGCGCCCGACGAACCCATCGACGATAGCGATTCGACGGCGTCGGCACCGACGGATGTGGATTCACCGGCGCTGGCCAAGACCCTGGAGTTGGCCAAAACCCTGGAATTGACGACATTGTCGACGCCCACCGTCGGTGCCGATACCCGTCCCATGTCGGCCGTCGACGATGCCCCGGATTCGGCACGTGACACTCCTGAAGCGCCGGTGTCGACGACGCAACGAGAGGCTCCGGCGAGCTGGCGACGAAGCTGTGCGGCCTCCCGGCCGACGCGCCTGATCGGTACCGGCACCGGGCTATTCGGACTGCGCCGCACGCCATTTGTGGACCGCAACCCAGAACGAGACGGCATCTGGAAGGCCCTTCGCCAGGTCGTCGACGACGACGCCTTGCGACTGGCCGTCGTCGACGGCGTATCGGGGACCGGCAAAAGCCGCCTGGTGCGCTGGATGGCGGAACGGGCCCATGAGGTCGGCGTCGCCACCGTACTGCGCGCCGTTCATACGCCGGGTGGCTCGAGCCCCAGCGAGGGGCTTGCGGGATTGATACGCCGCACATTTCAGGCCTGGCGGCTGTCGCGCAGCGAATTGTACGAACACCTTCTGGAGCACCTGCCGGCGCTGCCCGAAGACTCGGCACGAACGCGCCGCGACGATGCCCGCGCATTGACCGAGTTGGTCGACCCCGCCGACGAGTCCGGCGACACCGACGGGCCGCGCTATCAATTCGAAAACCAGCGCCAGAAGTGGGTGCTGTTAAAGCGCCTGCTCAAGCGGATTGCCCGTCGGCGAACGCCTGTGGTGTGGCTCGACGATCTGCAGTGGGGCTCGGAAGCACGGGAGTGGGTGGAGTATCTGATGGACGGTGGCCCCGACGATCCGCCGGCACTGCTGTTGGCGACGCTGCGCTCCGATGTCGTCGCCGAACGCCCGGAGTTGGCCGACCAGATCGAGCGGTGCATCGATGAAGACCGCGCTCAACGCCTCGAGCTGCCGCCATTGACCCGGGCCGACCACCGAGTCTTTATTGAGCGACTGCTGCCGCTTGAAGGCGACCTCGGCGATGCCATCGCCGCGCGCACCGAGGGCAATCCGCTCTTTGCCCAACATCTTCTGGGCGATCTCATCGACGGCGACAAATTGGCACTCGGCGACGACGGCTTTGAGCTCGGCGACGGCGAGTCGCTGTCACTTCCCGATGAACTCCATCAGCTGTGGACCACGCGCCTCGATCGCCTGATCGGCGGACTACATCCCGACCGGCGCCGGGAGGGACTGGAAGCCATCGAATTGGCCGCCGCACTGGGACGAGAAGTGGATCAACAGGAGTGGCGCGCCGTCTGTCTCGACGCCGACCTCAGTCCTCCGCGACAGCTGCTGGACCAACTGATCAAACGCGGTCTTGCCGACGACACCGAAGAGGGCTGGGCGTTTACCCACGAATTACTGGTCGACAGCATCCGGCGCCGGGCCCGAGACGCCGACCGGTGGCGCGCTCATCACCGACGATGTGCCACCACCCTCCGGCGCCGTCACTCCGACCAGCCGATGCGTATTGCCCGACGCCTCGCCGAGCACTGGATTGAGGCCGGTGACTTGCGCCGGGCTCTGGGACCGCTGCTCGACGAGAGCACCCGGCTAAAGCAACTGGGCGCCCATTCAGAGCGCCGGCGCATTGTCGAGCGGCGCAGCCAGTTGATCGACGAGTTACAGCTCGACGGTCGAGCCCGGGCGCGACTGGAAAACGAATTGGAAATCACGAATATCCGCTACAAGTCCGGCCAATTTCAGGATCTGACGACCATCCTTGAGGACATCCTTCAGCGATGTCTCGAC
The DNA here is from genome assembly GCA_964446725.1 of uncultured Bradymonadales bacterium. GTDB lineage: Bacteria > Myxococcota_A > Bradymonadia > Bradymonadales > Bradymonadaceae > SLJM01. Next base: position 13,294 of record CAYUPT010000038.1, read on the forward strand.
GCCGACGAACTCGACCTCGCCTCCCGGGCTCATCAGGGCCTGGCAGTATGCACACGGCACAGCGAGGGGGGCGGTGATCCCATCGATCACCTGGAGCGCGCCATCGAATTGGCCCGTGGCGCCGATGACGCCACTCTGCAGGGCAAGGCGCTGGTCTCGATGGGCTGGCATTATTATTCCGTCAACGACTACTCCAGCGCTCTGGACTGCGCGAAGCGAGCCGGGGAGCTATTCTCCTCGCTCGACCACCCCTATTTCGCGCTACATGCCCGGCTTCTCGGCGCCACCATTCACATCGCCTACTCGAACCTCGACACCGCCCAGTCCCTGCTGGAACCGATCGTCGACGAGGCGACCCGCTGGGGACTGAGTCCCATTGAGCTAAACGCCGCCAACGCCCTGGGCGATCTGGCCCGATACCGCAACGAGCCCGACGAGGCACGCCGGATGTGCCAGCGGGCACTCAAACTGGCCGAGCAGATCGACGGGGATCTGCTCTATGCGGAGGTTCTCATCAATCTGTCCCTGATCGAATTACTGGACCGGCGCTACGACATGGCCGAACAATACCTCCAGGCGCTCCAGTCGATACGCACCGACGACGGTCGTCGGCAATTTCCGGTATTTTGCAACTACCTCGAACTCGGT
>CAYUPT010000039.1:0-1383 GCA_964446725.1 uncultured Bradymonadales bacterium
GTGGTCCCGGCGAGGACTGGGCGAGGAGGGCCAGGCGCGGCGACGAGGCGATGCCCCTTGGCATCGTCGAGAAGCCGCAACACCGCCATCGTCGTTCAGCACCGCCGAGACCCCGGCGTAGTTTCGAAGGACAGCAATAGCTGGCGGATGACATCGGCACCAATGGTTCAGGGGACGATAGCTGAAAAGGGGGTAAGGAGGTGCTGGAGCCGATGACATCCCAAGGTCGGACGAGGAGCGAAGCGACGGAGTCCGACTGTCATCGAGAGGTGTTGTCGCAAGGAGCAAAGTGGCGATGTCAGCCCCGGTATCTCACTGCGTTTGTCCCCTGACACCATGTCGCGGCCGCCACTTTTTGTCGGTCGAGCAGTTCCAGCGTGATCGACGAACTCGGAGGCCTATTTAGAGCCGCTTACATAATTCGCCCAGGGCGTCTGCGGCGCGGGCCTGGATGCGGATGTCGGCGTGATCGTCGCCGCGGGTCGCTCCAAGATTGATAATGGCCACCGGCAAATCATGGCGGTCGGCACCGCGCACAAAGCGAAATCCGGAGTAGACGGTCAGCGACGAGCCCACGACAAGTAGGACATCGGCGCCCAGAACCGTCTTCCAGGCGCGATCGACGAGGGAGCGCTCGACGTTTTCGCCAAAGAATACGACGTTCGGCTTGAGCGTGCCGCCGCATTCCCGGCACTCCGGAATCTGGAAGTCGCCGGGGATACTCTCCGGAAGTTCGATGTCGCCGTCCGGTGCCAGTGGCCCGCCGTTGTGGTCGGTCCAGCCGGGGTTGGCGGTCTCGATGCGCTCCTGAATTGTGGCGCGGGAGCAGACATGGTGGCAGTCCAGGCAGATCACCTCCGAAAGGGTTCCATGCAGTGCGAGGACACGGTGGCTGCCGGCCTGTTCGTGGAGGTCGTCGACGTTTTGAGTGATCAATCCCGTGAGACGGCCGCGGCGTTCCAGTTCGGCCAGATGAAAGTGGGCATCATTGGGAGCGGCGTCGCGGATCCGGGGCCAACCGATGGCACTGCGCGCCCAGTATCGACGGCGGGCGTCGGTATCGGCCACAAAATCGCGATACAACATCGGGTTGTGGTCGCGATGTCGGGTTTGAGGACCGCGATAATCGGGGATTCCAGAGGCGGTGGAGCACCCGGCGCCGGTCAAAACAGCGATGTCCTTGCCGGCCGTCAGGTCGACCAGCGCCGGCAAGTCGTCGAGATCAGAGTGTTGGGATGGCACGAATCGATTCGGCATCGTCGATGTCCGGGAGTGGCGAGAGACGAGATGCGACGGACATCGTGATAACAGCGCACAACTCGATATTGTTCAAATTTGCTCCGCCCGTCCACCACCAGTGGTGGGGGGTAAAAGAAAAAGACG
>CAYUPT010000039.1:1393-7535 GCA_964446725.1 uncultured Bradymonadales bacterium
TTGTTCAAATGGTGTGCAACGCCGACGGACCGATTGGTGGGATACAAAAAAAGACGCCGGATGACCGAGGCGGTCGGGGACCTCGGCTGTCCGGCGTCTCAAGAGTCGTCGACACGGCTCAAGTGAGCGGTGCCGATGACTCCACTGTCGGGCCGCGAAGTGCGGCCCATAATCGTGAAATCTTTACACTGATTAGACGATGAGCGAACCGGCACTCACCGCCGTGAAGTCGGTGGTAAATTTGCGGTCCTCTTCCTCTTCCTCGTCGTCTTTGTCGTCATCGGTATCCCAGGCGACGGGGAACTCGGGAAGATCATCGTCCTCGTCGTCTTCCTCATCTTCGTCGTCTTCCTCATCTTCCGGGGCATCCCAGGCGAGCTCGAGGTACGGTCCCTGGTGATCGTCGTCGTCCTCGTCGTCTTCGTCGTCCTCATCGTCTTCGTCGTCAGGGACCGGGAAGTCGGCCTGAGCGTGGGGGAACGGCGGCGGATCGTCGCCGTTGTCGTCGTCTTCGTCGTCCTCATCGTCTTCGTCGTCTTCGCTGTCAGGGACCGGGAAGTCGGCCTGAGCGTGGGGGAACGGCGGCGGATCGTCGCCGTTGTCGTCGTCTTCGTCGTCCTCATCGTCTTCGTCGTCTTCGCTGTCAGGGACCGGGAAGTCGGCCTGAGCGTGGGGGAACGGCGGCGGATCGTCACCGTTGTCGTCATCGTCCTCGTCGTCCTCGTCATCTTCGTCATCTTCCGGTGCCGGCATGGGAGGCACGTCGTCATGCTGGGCGACAACGTCCGCCGAGTCATCGTCATCGTCTCCGACGTCGCCGGAGTCTGCGAGCGCCGTGGCCGGCGCGGCGAGGGCGATAGCACAGCAAATGGCGAGAATGCGTCTGGACAGCTGAGTATTCATGACGTGGCTCCTTGGTTCGTATCGATGGTTCTCGCAGCATCAGATTCCAATGAGTGATGATCATCCGTCAGGAACGACTTCGGAGGCGTGTGGACGTTCGGGAACAGGGTTCGTGTTCGGTTCGCGCTCGAAGTCAATCCCTGACGGATGGCCCGGCTCGTTTTCAACCGGGGGGCCGTCGTCTCCTCCGGATAACCCGGAGTTTCCGACTGCACCCATTGATACATTCATGTGCCATGCCAACTGCCGCAAAAAATTCAAAAAACTTTGTCGATGGGCCGGTAACTGTATTGATGGCAGGGGTTTTCTTGGTTTGGGTGGATCCCGTCCGACGCAGGTGGTTGTAAAACGCGGGGCCGATTGCGCCGCAGCGCCGTCGCTATCGTCGACATGTTGCAATTTCCAACAGCGTTCGGTGGGCGGGAGCCCTCAGGCCCTCCGTGGAGCGGCGATAGGCCGTCGGCGGTGACGATTCGATGGATTGCGATCGCGTCACATCTCGTTGTTGTATGCACGGGCATCGGGAGACAATACGGATCACATCTGGTATTGGCACCGATGTGCCGAGTGCTTGATCAACGGGTTGGCGACGAGGAGTGGCATGCGCCTGACGTTTAAAATTACGCTGTTTTTTATCGGCGGGATTTGTCTGATCATGGCCTGGCACGGTGTCTCGAATGTGGAGCGGGAGACGGAGCTATTCGAGCGCCAGATGCACCGGGCCCACTACGCGATTGGCCAGCCGCTGGCGGTGATGCTCGGCAGGTCCTGGAATCAATTCGGAGAAGAGTCTGCGCGGGCCCTCGTCGACAGTGCCAATGAAGCCGACGAGCGGGTGCGCGTGCGCTGGATCTGGACGGAGGCTCACTCCCCGGAGCGGATTCGTCCCGGGGCTCCCGATGAAATCGGAGAAAAGCTCGCCGGAGGCGTCGCGGTCAGCTGGATCGACCGCGACCAGATTGAGGGGGGGCGCCTCTACACCTATGTGCCGGTGGTCCTGGATGCCGGGCGGGTCGGAGCGCTGGAGTTGTCGGAATCGTTCGAGCGTCAGCAGGCCTATGTCGATGACTCGCGGTGGCATATTCTGGGGACGACGCTGTTGATCGTCCTGATGGCGGCCATCGTCGCCTGGGTGACCGGGTTGCTATTTATTGCCCGTCCGGTGGAGGCGCTTATCGATCGCGCTCGCGCCATCGGTCGCGGTGAATTCGATACATCGATGGAGCTCTCCAACCACGGAGAATTGACGCAATTGGCCGGAGAGATGAACCTGATGAGCGATCAGCTCGTCACAGCCCGGAAGCGCCTCGAAGAAGAGAGCTCGGCGCGAATTGCGGCGATGCGCCAGCTTCGCCACGCCGACCGGCTCAAGACCGTCGGAACTCTGTCGGCCGGCCTGGCTCACGAACTCGGAACTCCGATCAATGTGATTTCGATGCGCTCCAAAATGATTGAGAGCGGTGAAGTCGACGGTCAGGAGGCGCGCGACAATGCGGCGATCATCAACGAACAGACCGAGCGCATCAACAAGATTATCCGCAAATTGATGGATTTTGCCCGTATCGGTTCTCTTGAAAAAGAAGTCCATCGAGTTACCTCGGTCGTCGAAGAGGCGCTCAAATTGGTGGAGCCGATTGCGGACAACAAACATGTGGAGCTGAATTTCGATACGGACAACCCGGAGTTGGTCGGTGAAATCGACGCCGATCAATTTGTTCAGGTCCTTACCAATCTACTGGTCAATGCCATGCATGCCTGTGAAGACGTCGGTGGCGGCCACATCGACATTGCGGTGCGGGAAGTCGAGCGCATCCATCCCGAAGAAGACAGCGATAAGCTGCAGTCCTATGTGGCCGTGGAGGTGCGCGATGACGGCGCCGGGATTGCCGACGACGATATCGATCAGATTTTCGAGCCCTTCTTCACCACCAAGGATGTCGGAGAGGGAAGTGGGTTGGGACTTTCGGTCTCCTACGGAATTGCCCGGGAACACGGCGGCTGGATCGAAGTGGACAGCCAGGTCGGCGAGGGGACGACATTTACGGTGATATTGCCGCACGAGGAGAAACGATGAGTGGCCGAGTATTGATTATCGACGACGATGCCAGCATGGGCGAAGTACTGGTCGAACGACTCGACAAGCGCGACTACGACGCCGAATTCTGTACCCGGGGTGACGAGGCGTTGCATCGGATCGAGGAGTCGGTCTTCGATGTGGTGGTCACCGACCTGAATATGCCGGGGATGAGCGGGATCGAGTTCTGTGAGCGAAGCGTCGACCACCGCCCGGAGCTGCCGGTCATCGTCATTACTGCCTTCGGCAGTCTGGAGACGGCGGTGGCGGCGATTCGCGCCGGTGCCTACGATTTTTTGACCAAACCGCTGGACATCGAGCAGCTCGAGATCGCCATCGATCGGGCCATCGAAAGGCGGCAACTCGGAGAAGAGGTCCGCAGACTGCGCCGCCAGGTCGGGGAGAGCGACGACGAACACAGCGAGATGATCGGCGAAAGTGCGGTGATGCGCGAGTTGTTTCGAATGATCGACCGCGTCGCCTCGACGCCATCGTCGGTGCTGATTACCGGCGAGAGCGGCACCGGCAAGGAACTCGTCGCCAATGCATTGCACCGGCGCAGTCGGCGCCGCGACAATCCCTTTGTGGCCGTCAACTGTGCGGCACTGCCCGATAGCCTGCTCGAAAGCGAGCTCTTTGGCCACGTCAAAGGGGCGTTTACCGATGCGCGCGAGGACAAAGAGGGCCTTTTTGTACAGGCCGATGGCGGCACCTTGATGCTCGACGAACTCGGCGACTTGCCGATGTCGCTCCAGCCCAAGCTGTTGCGCGTTCTCGAGGAGCGCCAGATCCGGCCGGTCGGCGGCGACGAGAAAATCGATATCGATGTCCGCATCATGGCCGCCACCCACCGCGATCTGGAGGCGCGAGTCGACGCCGGGGACTTTCGCGAAGACCTGTATTTTCGGCTCAATGTCATTGAATTGGAGCTGCCGGCGCTTCGCGAGCGCGGCAAGGATATTTTGCTGTTGGCCCAGCACTTCATCGAGGAATTTTCCGATCGCTCCGAAGCCGATATCGATGGGCTGTCGCCAGAGGCGGCGCGGGCGTTGATGGAGTATCAGTGGCCGGGCAATGTTCGGGAGCTTCGCAACTACATCGAGCGCGCCGTCGTCCTGGCGCGTCAAGACCAGATCACACCGGAGGACTTACCCGGAAAAGTCCGCGGCGCCGGACAAAGTTCGTCGGTACAGGCGGCGACCGATATGCTTTCGCTGCAGGCCCAACTCGGTGAGGGGAGTATGCCAACAATGGAGGAATTGGAGGCTCGCTACATCGGGTTTGTGCTCCGCCAGACGGAGGGAAATAAATCGCAGGCCGCCGATATTCTGGGCTTTGACCGAACCACATTGTACCGAAAAATCGACCGCTACGACATCGATGTCGATGCAGTTATGGAGGGCGTGGAGTGATTGATCGGAACGTCGTGTACGAATCGGGGCGGTGGTTGTTGTGGATGGTGGTCGTCGTCGGCATCATCAGTGGCGTCGCCGTCTTCGTGGCTATGGGCGAGACGGTGGGACCCGACGAGGAGTCGCCGCTGTACGTCGAGGAATTTCGAGTCGCCGAACCCTTTGAATCCGAAACGGGGTCCATGATTCGAGATCAGCTCGAGACCATCACTGCCGTCACCGAGCCCTACGACGAGGTCGAGGCCGCCGTCGACGATCGAGCCGACGAGAAGGCCTCGAGCCGCAGCGGGCTGCTGCATCAGTGCATTACGGTGCTCAAAGAGATGGCCTTTTGCACCAACGATGATGAATTTCTCGAAGTCATCGGAGAGACGCCGAATTTGCGCACCGGCGGTCAACGAGAGCGGTTTATGGAGGGCGTCCAGGAGTGGTACGAGCCGGGTGGAGCTCGAGAGACGTGCACGGGATTTGTCGAGCAACTCGAGACGAAGGGACTCGACGACGAATCGATGTGGTTACAGGCCTCCCAGGCCAGCGATAAGATATGTCCGGAATTCGCCCGTAGTCTCACCGAGGTCGGTGCCATCGATGCACTCGACGGACTGTGGGTCGAAGATGGCGTCGGCGCCGTAGACTGAACGGCATAAAGGAGATGTCTGAGCCGTCAGGCGAAGACAGAGGGGCGAAACCCATCATAACTACGCCTCTCCCCAACTCGATTGGCACCCGTACGGGCATAAAGGAGATGTCTGAGCCGTAGGCGAAGACAGAGGGGCGACTGCGTGAGGCGAGATATTTAGAACGAGGGTGTGGTGTTGGAGCCGTGTGGTCACTGAAGACGCCCCTCCGACCGTCGGCTGAACAGCGCCGACGCCCACCTCCCCGATCGAGACGCCCACTCGCCGACGGCGAGTCGGCTTCGGGGAGGAGCGTGGGGCGTCGACATTCGAAATCGCCGAATACGGGAGCGCAGTACGACATCTACGACAGCGGAATCTCCCGGGAGCCACCGCCGTTTTCCTCAACGGGCAAGTCGCCGGAGACACGGATCGTTTCATTCCTCTACTCTCGACGTCACAATGACCAGGGGCAAAGCCGTTGATTTCAACCGGTCTTTGCCATAGCGTGCCCTGTTGCCGAGAGATATGATGATCGACGCTTGAACCAAAAGAGAACAGTGAGATGAGCGACAAAAAAGTACATATGGTGTCGTTGGGCTGCCCCAAAAACCGGGTCGATTCCGAGGTCATGGTCGGGATGATTCAAGACGACGGCTCCTTCGAGATGGTCAATAACGACGAAGAGGCCGACATTGTCGTCGTCAATACCTGCGGGTTTATCGACAAATCCAAAGAGGAGTCCGTCGATACCATCATGGAGATGGTCGACAAAAAAGAGCGCGGCGAGTTGTCGAAGGTGGTGGTCACCGGATGTCTCTCACAGCGCTACTCCGGCGAATTGGAGGACGAGATCCCGGAAGTCGATGCCATTCTCGGCACCAAGACCTTTACGGCGATCAATGATGCGCTGCACGGCAATCTGGAGGAGAAGAGTTATATCCAGCCCGGCAGTTTCATCATGGATCACGAGGTCTCGCGGACCAATACGGTGCGCGGGGGCACGGCGTATCTCAAAATTGCCGAGGGCTGCTCGCGCTCGTGTAGCTTCTGTATTATCCCCAAAATTCGCGGCAAGCAGTCGAGTCGAACCATCGACGATGTCGTCGCCGAGGCCCGCAGACTTGGAAGGGCCG
>CAYUPT010000039.1:7545-13733 GCA_964446725.1 uncultured Bradymonadales bacterium
CCAGGACATGACGAGCTACGGCATCGATCTCGATCCGCGAAATAACCAGGACTACCTGGTGCGCCTTCTTCGGCGCCTCGAAAAAGAGGCGACCGAAATCGAGTGGGTACGGATGCTGTATATGTATCCCTGGAACTTCACCGACGAGTTGCTCGACATGTTCCGCCAGGCCGACCGGCTGGTACCCTACGTCGACATGCCGCTTCAGCACGTCAACAAGCGGATTTTGAAGTCCATGCGGCGCAATGTGACGCGAAAAAAGCAAAAGAAGCTCATCAGTCGGCTTCGCGACGTCGACGATCTGGTGCTCAGAACGAGCCTCATCGCCGGGTATCCCGGAGAGACCGACGAGGAGTTTCAGGAGCTGTACGACTGGGTCGAGGAAGTGGAATTCGACCGCGTCGGTGTCTTTACCTACAGCCAGGAAGAGGGCACGAAGGCCGCCGAACTCGATGACCAGATCGAAGAGCACGTCAAAGAGGAACGGCGCGATGCCCTAATGGAATTGCAGCACGGTATCAGCGCCAAGAAAAACCAGGAATGGGTCGGCTACTCCACGGATGTCATCGTCGATGGAGTCTCCGAGGAGCACGAATTCGTCATCGAAGGTCGCCACTACGGACAGGCGCCGGATATCGACGGCGTCGTCTATCTGAGCTTCGATTACGGCGGAGATGTGCCGACGCCCGGCGACATGGTGGAAGTCGAAATTCAGGACGCCACGGCCTACGACCTGCAGGGCACGGTCATTCCCGACGACCCCCTGGGCGTCCAGCGCGACGATGGCCAACTTCGCGTCCATGGCTGAGTAGAACAATCATTGAGCAGGGGGGAGGGGAGCACACCGACGGGTTGCTTTGTGGCACTCCGTGGTCATGATGGTCGGCGTGAACGATGGAAGACCACGCCGACCTCAAATTAATGACCACAGGAGATGACCATGCGAGAGATCAGTTTTAAGGAATTTCTGGAGCAGCGCGACGACGACAATCTTCGGCTCATCGATGTCCGCGAACAGGACGAGTTTGACGAGGTTCACGTCAAGGGGGCCGAATTATTTCCGCTCTCCGAGATCCGCAAGGGAGAATTGCCGGAAGAGGACGATCGGCCGACGGCCGTGATCTGTCGCTCCGGAAGTCGCAGTGCCACGGCCTGCAAGAAATTTGAGCGCCAGGGCTTCGACGAATGCATCAATATCGAGGGCGGGACCCTGGCGGCGATTGACGCCGGTGAGGAGTACGTCGAGCGAGGTTGAAGGCCCGACCGTGCGAGAAACAAAAAGAGCCGGATGTCCGTGACAATGACGGACATCCGGCTTTTTTCGTTATGAACGGCCGACCAACTCAGCGGTCTTCGCCGGGCGTCGGGATAAATTCACCCTGAGGCCAGGCGATGGGCGTCGGAGTATCGGAGTCGGTGTCGTCGGGGGTTCCGAGGCGCCCGTCCTGGGCGTCGCGTCCCCAGCAATAGAGGACGCCGTCAGTATCGATGGCACAGGTGTGGACGTCGCCGGTGGCGATCTGGTCGACGGGGACGCCGTCGGGAAGCTCGATATCGACCGGTTCGAGTACGGGCTGGGTTCCGGACTCTCCGGTGCCGAGCTGGCCGAAGATATTAAAGCCCCAGCAGTACAGTTCGGGGTCGGTGTCACCGCTGTCGTAGATCGCGCAGGAGTGCTCGTCGCCGGCCGAGATATCGACGTAGTCATTGCCGTTGCTGACGCGTTCGGGGATGTACCAGTCTTGCTCGGAGCCGGTGCCGAGTCGGCCCTCTTCGCCGTTGCCCCAGCAGTACGACCGGCGGGTGTTGCCGGAGGTGGCCACCGCACAGGTGTGTTCGATACTCGCCGAGACGACCTGGGTGTCGAAGTCATTGAGGTCGCCGCGCACTTCCTGGGGGGTGGTGTACTGGCCGGAGTTGTCGTTATTGCCCAGGCGTCCGGTGCCGGCGTTGCCCCAGCAATACGAGGCCTGACCGCCGCCGGCAGAGGTCGAGCGGATGGCGATGGCGCAGGTGTGTTCGTCACCGGCCGATACATCGATCCACTCGGCGGTGGCGTCACCGCCGGCGGGAGTGGAGACCGGGGTCGGTTGGGCACTGTCGGTGGTATCACCTGTGCCGAGTTGACCCTCGTTGTTGTCGCCCCAGCACAACAGTCCACCCTCGTCGTCGATGGCGCAGGTATGGGCGCCGCCGGCGCTGACGGTCTGCCAGGGGCCGGGACTGACGGCTTCCGGCTGGGTGTTGTTGATCGGGTCGAAGCCCAGGCGTTCGTCGTCGCGTCCCCAGCAAAACAGTGCGCCCGATTCTCGGATCCCGCAGGAGTGCTCTTCGCCGGTCGAGACCTGGGTCCAGTCGCGGTATTCGACGCGGGTGGCAAACGGGACTGCGCTGTCATCGCTGTCGATGCCGAGTTGGCCGGCGTTGTTATTGCCCCAGCACCAGAGGCTGTCATCTTCGACGATTCCGCAGGTGTGGCGGGCGCCGGCGTCGATGGAGACAAAGGCCTCGGGAGCCGGGTAGAAGAGATATTCGTTTTTGTCGACGCAGTGTTCGTCGTCCTGATCGCCGCCAAAGTCGGTGGCGCAGGCTTCGACTTCCAGAAATGCTCGCTCCAGGTCATCGTCGGGAAATTCGAGTTCGAAGGTTCCGTCAAAGGAACAGTCGGCGTCGACGGGACCGGCCAGATCATCGGCGGTCCACTGGCAATTCATCTGGCAGTCGTCGGGGACGTAGCCATCGGGGGTGTAGTCGTCGTCACTGCGTGTGCAGGAGGCGGTGTACTCGTCGGGGAATCCGTAATCCGGATCGGCCTCGTCGTACTCGTCGATGCCGTCGATGGTGGAGTCGAAGTCAAAGAGGACCAACGTCTCGACAGCGTCCGCATCGGAGATGCGTTCGTCGTCGCCCTCGCCTTCGACGGCGCGGACTTCAAAGTTGAGATAGCCCTCGTTGAGGTCGTGTTCGTCGCTGTCTTCACGCAATACGAAGGGCGATTCACAGTCGAACCAGTCCTCGTCCTGGAACCGACATTCGGTCTGAGCGTTGCGGGGCTGGAAGTCGAAGCGGTACTGCAACCCGAAACTGTGGGGATCGATGACGACGCGACCGACGGTATCAGAGAGGACCTCTCCGCCGGAGGCGTCACCGTCGCCGGGGTACTCGTAGAGGTCGGTTTCGACCTCGATATCGCTACCGGTACAGGCCATTAGACCGATGGCCATGGCGATGAAGACTGAATGACGCAAAAACCGCATGGAGACCTCGACAGTTGAGGATGAAGGCAGATCGCCTCCGTCCGACCAATTCAAATCTTTCAAATAAGAAACTCCCCGCCGACAATAGCAAAAATCGGCGGGGAGTAAAAAGTTAAGCGTGATTCGGTTCAGTCTTCGACGCAGACATCGGCCGGTGCGTCACTGAGTTCGACGCAGTCCGAAAAGGAGCCCGGGCAGTCGGCCCAGGAATCGCACGTTTCGGTGCAGAAACCGTAGGCATCGCCGGCATTTTCCCATACACAGAGGTCACTGGCGCAATCATCGTCGGCCTGGCACAACTCGTAGATGTCGGCGCCGCCGTTGCCACCATTTCCACCATTGCCGCCATTTCCACCGTTGTCGTCGCACTCGCTGTCGCGCGAGGCGTCGCGGTCGCAGCTACTGGTATCGAAGTCGAAGACACAGGTTTGTGCAGCATCGTCATCGGGGCAATCGAAGTATTCTCCGTTGTAGCAGCAGTGGGCATCATTGCCGTTGCCGCCGTTGTTATCGCCGTTGTCGCTTCCACCGCCGTTGTCGCTTCCACCGCCATTGTCGCCGTTATCGCCGTTGCCACCACCACCGCTCGGGTCGAAACATTGTCCGGTGGCGATTTCGCACTGGCGATCGCCGGCACACTCGGCGTCGTTATTGCAGCCGTCGTCGCCACAGGCCGTGGAGCCGAGTGCCAACAGGAGGCCGGTCAGCCCCAGGGCGGCAAGCAAAATGGTCAGCGAAAGATTCTTCTGGTCGTTCGTAGATGAGTACTTCTCAAACATCGCTACATCCTTGAGTACAAAGGGGATTCGAGTGAATACGCAGCCCGCGCGCTGGCCGCATTTTAGCGTTGGATCCAGGCCATCATTGACGCGGGGTGTATGTGACGTGACTGGACGCGGGAGTATTCAAGATTTTTGTCGGCAGCGCAAGAATGCTGTCGGTCCGGACAAGCGTCAGCGATTGGCATCGGCCCAGTCGCTGTACGACCAGTGTTGAAGCGTCGGGCTGGCCACAGGAGCCTCATCGCCGGTGCCCGTGCCCAGTTGTTGGCTCATATTAAAGCCCCAGCCGTAGAGGTCTCCGTCGGCATCGATGGCGTAGTTGTAGTCGGCGCCGGCGGAGATCTTCTCGATGGGCGCCCAGTCCGGCTCGTCGACGACCGCCGGCGCCTCGGTATTTATGAGGTCTTCGCCACTGCCGAGTTGCAGGTAGATGTCGCTACCCCAGCAATGGACCGTCGACGGTTCGTCGGTGATCGCACAGCTGTGGTGCTCGCCGGTGGAGACGTCGATGTAGTGTTCGCCATCTTCGACGGAGACCGGTGAGGACTGGCTGGTGGAGGCGCCATTGCCGAGTTCGCCATCGACGCCGCGTCCCCAACAATAGGCGGCGGATTGCCCGTTGTCGATGCCGACGGCGCAACTGTGGCCTCCGAAGCCGGCGGAGATGGTCGAGGCCTCCAGCGTATCGAAGGGAGCGGCGACCGGTTGCGGTTCATTCTGGTCACCGCTGGCGTCGATGCCAAGTCGATCGTCGGTGGCTCGTCCCCAGCAGTAGGCGCGTGGGGATTGACCGGAGGGCTCAGCAATACCGCAGGAGTACTCATCACCACTGGAGATGTGGAGCCAGGCCGCATCGGCGTCGCCGTCGATGGTCACCGCCGTCGGTTCATCGGCCGGGTCGTGAGTCTGGATACCGAGTTCGCCACTGCTATTGTCGCCCCAGCAATGCAATTGATCGTCGGAGTCGATGGCGCAGGCGTGAGAGGCGCCGGCGGAGACCGCTGTCCAGGGGCCGAGGTCGACGAGCTGCGGTGATGATGCGTCGGTGATATCGGCGAGCGTACCCCAGCAAAACAGGCGGCCGTCGCCATCGATGGCACAGGTATAGCCGTCGCCGACGGAGATATCTTGCCAGTTGAATCCGTCGACGCGTTGAGGATGGTCGACGGCGCTTCCGGAGGTTTCGTTGCCCAGTTGCCCGGAGCTATTTCGGCCCCAGCACCAGAGGGTGGCGTCGTCGAGAATCCCGCAGCTATGACCGTATCCGGCGCTGACGTCGCTCCAATTCGGTTCGCTGTAGCTGAAGGCATACGATTGTTCGCGACAGTCCTCGCTGCCCTCGACGTCGACACAACCCCGGAGCATCAGGTCGGGGGCGGTGACGTCGGGTATGGTGAGTTCAACGCCGTCGTCGAGCGAGCAATCCGGTAATTCCCCGTGTTCGTCGGTCCACTGGCAGGCGTCGAGTCGGCAATCCGGATGGGTGCATTCCACGTTCATGGGGCCGCGATCCGGGTGCGAAAACGAATTGTCGGCGCCGGCATCCAGTTCATCGATGGCAATGGCAAAATCAAAGCGGACCAGTGTCTCGGTGGTCGCAGCATCCAGTGTGCCCTCATCGGTGCGAAGTTCGACATCGACGACGTGGGTTCCCTCATCGACGTCGGCTTCGGTGACCGATAGCGGCAAGTCACAGGACTCGAAGGAATCGGGATCCTGGTCGTCGACACTCGAAATTCGGCACCACAGGTCGCGCTCGCACTCATGGAGCGAACATTCGACGTCGTACTCGATGGAAAATCCGTCGCCATCGACGGTGACTTCATCGCCGGGACCTTCAATCGAGATAAAGGAGTCGTCGGACTGGTCTTCGATTTCGTGGTCGACGTCGAAGACGCAGGCCGTTGTGACCAGCGAGATACAGGCGGTGATCAGAATTGCGACGCGGCAGTTCATGACAGGACCCTCAATGGCGGCGGATGAAGTCTGGTTGGACTGCCCTGTAGCATGCCGAATTGAGATTGGATTGGCAAGATTCGGGCTGCTGGGGGGAGAGTGGCGGTGGTGTGAGGTTGCTGAAGACGCCCCTCCGACCGTCGGCTGGAAAGCGCCGACGCCCACCTCCCCAGTCGAGCCGCAGACTCGCAGA
>CAYUPT010000040.1:0-13559 GCA_964446725.1 uncultured Bradymonadales bacterium
GACTGGCACTCATCCGAGCATAAAGGAGGTGGGCGTCGGCGCTTTCCAGCCGACGCTCGGAGGGGCGTCGGCAGCAACCGACCAGCTCCAACACCACGCCCTCTTTCTCTGAATATCTCGCCTCAAGCAGTCGCCCCTCTGTCTTCGCCTGCGGCTCAGACATCTCCCCAATCGAGTTGGGGAGAGGCGTATTGTTGACGTCCAACGCTCCTCCCCAGAGCATGACTCGCTTCTGCGAGTCTGCGGCTCGACTGGGGAGGTGGGCGTCGGCGCTTTCCAGCCGACGTTCGGAGGGGCGTCTCCAGCAACCGACCAACTACAACACCACGCCCTCGTACAAACCCGTTCTCCCCAATCGAATCATCGGGTGGGGTCGCAATAACCTCGACTACGCCTACACCGGTGTCTCATCGATCGCCGGAAGCCGGATCTCGAAGGTCGTCCCCTCTCCGGGTGCGGATTCCACAGAAATTTCGCCACCGAACTCCTCGACAATCGTCTTCGACAGCGTAAGGCCCAGACCGGTTCCCTCGCCGTCGGACTTGGTCGTAAAGAAGGGGCGGAAGATGCGGGATTGGACCTCCGGGGTCATGCCGGGACCGGTATCGATAAAGCGAACGACCACCTCATCGCCCTCCTGGGCGAGTTGGACCTCGATGACGTGGTCCTTCGATGGCTGACGGGCCATGGCCTGACCGGCGTTGAGCATCAGATTGACGAAGACCTGGGACAGCCGGGTTACGTCGGCCTCGATCCTGGCCGTCGGTGCAAAATCAGTGGCGATCTCGGCAATTTCCCGGATCTTTCCGCGGGTCATTCGAATTGCGATTTCGACGGTCTCGCGGATGCACACCGGCTCGGTCTTGCCGTTTCCGGTCCGCGAAAAGACGCGCATATCGTCGATGATTCGCTGCACGCGCTGGCTGCCCTCTTCGGCGGCATCGATGGTCTCTCGAAGTTCGGCGCCGAAAGATTCGATATCGGTCCTGGAGTCCGGCCGTCGAGACTGCATGTCGCCGATCATCTCGCGGGCCAACTCGAGATTGGTCCCCACGTAGGTCATCGGATTTTTGATCTCGTGGACCACACCGGCGGCGAGTGTGCCGGCGGCGACAAGCCGGTCCATCTGATACATGCGAAGCTGCAGGTTTTTGCGCTCTGTGATGTCACGAGCCAGCATCGCGTAGATCGTCTCGCCGCGCTCGGTGGTCGCCACCAGCGTGTATTCGACGGTCACCTCCGAGCCGTCGCGCCGCTCGATGACCTCCTCGCACAATTGTTCGTCGCCGGAGGCTCGGTTGTCTTTTAAGTGCTGGAGCTTCCGGTGAAATTCTCGACGCCGACTCCTCATCTCGCCGTCACCGGTGCCAAAGAGAACCTCGGCGATATCCCGTCCCTGGACCTGGCGAGGGCTCCATCCGTAGATATCGCTGGCCCGGCGATTCCAGGCCACAATGCTGCCTCGAGCATCGAACATCACAATCGCCTCTGCGGCATTGTTAAACAGCAGTCGAATCCGCCGGTCGGTAATCGTCAACCGCTGCTCGAGGTGACGTTCCGATCGACAGGTCCGGGCGTAGTCCCAGGCCAGTCCCCCGAAGATGATCGCAAAGGCCAATCCCTTCGTCAGTTGCGCCGATGTAAACCCGGCGTCAAAAAGGGCCTCCGAGAAGAGCGCCATGTACAGCTGACTGGCCATCAGCGGCACCACACTGACCCACAGCGCCAGTGAAAATGTGGTGTCACACATCCGGTGAAGCGCGGGAAGTACGACCACAGCAGCCACTGCAAAGACGACCAATGGCACCAGATCCATGGGCTTGCTGATCAGCCCGTCCCCCCAGACTACGGAGGGAAGCTCCGGGGCCCGGGCTGTCACAAAGATCACCGCATAGGCCACTGCCGAACACATTGCGACGACGGCGATAAGATGGGTCGACTCGAATTGCGGACGCTGATTCTGACGCCAGAGCACCAGCGCCGAGGCCCCCACCAGTAGCAGCGCCGTAAACCCCTGGCCGAGAGTCCAGTTGAATTTGATGAAGGCCGACGGATTCTCGACCTGCATACTAAAACCGTGAAACGCCAGCAGGTGAAAGGCTGTAATCGCGCCCGCCCAGAAGGTGGCGACGCCAATGATCAATGCAATTGGCTCCCGGCGCACATGATAATGCGCATAGGCCAGCGCCGCCGTGGCCATCGCCAATAACACCACCGTCCACTCGAGCATCGAGTAGGCCATCGCGCCCTTCACAAGCCCGTAATCCCAGGCCTGGGCCTGGCCGCCGATGGCCTCAAATAGCTCATCGCGGTAGTCCGCGGCGCCACTCTCGAGAGTGAACCCCAGAAGGTACAGTCCGACCGGCAGTGCCGACAGTACGGTCACCGCGACAAACCAGGCGGCCGTCGATGTCATCTCGAAACGCCCGGTAGTGCTCTTCGACATACCCCCGCCCCTCTTGTATGGGCCCCGATCGTCGCGCGGTCGCCATCCCCTCTACGTCGCCGCCGCCAGAGGCCGCCCCCCTTTCGGCACACAGCAGGCACGGCGGCCTGCCGACGGCGACAACAATGCCCCTGAGTTCTTATTTATCGAGCGTAAACCCGACGCGGACCATGACCTGGTAGTGGGCCACTTCACCGTCTTCGATGTGGCCGCGCGTCTCCTCGACCTCGAACCAGCGCATGTTGCGCACGCTGTCATCGGCAGTATCGATGGCATTGTCGATGGCCTCTTCGATCCCCTCTGTCGAGGACCCGACGAGTTCTACGATTTTGTAGACGTGATCACCTTGCGTCATCTAAGCACTCCCTTGCACACAGAGAAATTCAGTATCGAATGTGGGATTCGGAACCTAGACACGAGCCGACATTTTTAAAGCGCCACCACGGGAAGCCAGTTCACAGCGACAGGCCGGGCCGGTCGATGACGACGCGATCGCCGTCGACGCCGACGCTCAACCGGCGTAGCTGATCTCCGGCGCAGGGGCCGGCGACGCAGCGGCCGCCGTCGGGCTCGAATCGAGCCCCATGGGTCGCACAGATAATATCCATGCCGTCAAAGAGCCGATCGCCGTCGGCGTCCAGTGGCGTACCCCGGTGTGGACAGCGATTTTGGTAGGCGTAGAGTTGGCCGCCGAAACGGAGGACGAATCCACCCCAGAGCCGATCGAATCGATCGCGATACTCAAAACGGACGACGTCGCCGTCATTATCGACCTCGTCGAGTGGGACCGTGGCAAGTGGCATGGCAACAAACTCCGAGGTCCGATCAGTGCAACGATTACATTCGGTCGGCGATCCGACGACTCAGCGCCAGTGCCTGGGCCATGATCGTGATCTGGGGATTGGCACCGAGGGCCGTCGGAAATAGCGACGAATCGACAATATGGAGCCCGTCGACATCGTAGGTGCGACCGTCGGCGGGACGCACCACACAGCGATCGGGATCGGCGCCGATGCGGCAGGTCCCCATGGGATGGCTGGAGTACATCGAAAAATCGGAGGGACTGCTCTGGCGCGCCACATGGGCCCGGGCGCTTCGATAGTCGGCAAAATACCGGCTGTTGTCGACCATGGGCCGTATCCGGCGCGAGCCGGCCTGGTGAAACATCTCGACGAGCAACAGCAATCCGGTCCGAAGGCGCTGGACGTCGCGCCGATTGACCCGGTAGCGAATACTGGCCGACTCGCCTTGCCCGGGTCGAACCCGACCCGACGAGGTATCGCGGATCAGCAGTCCACAGGCCGCAAGATGTCGAAATTCGCGCAGAAATTCTCCCGGGTCCACATCGCCGATCGTCGCCATCTGGGCCAGGAAGACATCGGGCGACGCCGAAAAAGTCTCATACAGAATATTCGGATCGTCGGGATGGTGGGCGTAGTAGCCCTGGGTGGCCCCCGACCACAGCCGGACATCCTCGTCGAAGCGGGCAATGGCCCCGCAGGTCGGATGGACCCGCAGATTGTCGCCGACTTCACCGGAGCTATTGGCCAGTTGCTGGCGCTGCAACAACAGCGCCGTGTCAATCGCCCCGGCGGCCACAATGGTGCGATCGGCGTCGATGTGCAGCCGGGCTATTTCGTCGCCTCCGGGCGTGCTCATGGCGGCCCGAATGCCGCGGGCCTGCGCCTGTTGGACGTCGATTTCGGTGGCCCGGCTATCGGCGTACAACCGCCCGCCGGCGCGAAGAAATCGGGGAAGCCAGGTCAGATCGGCGGTCGCCTTTCCGCCCACCGGACATCCGGTCTGGCAGGTCCCGCAGCCGACGCATCCCGGGGCATTGCGCGGCATGTAGCCGTGCTCGACGCCCAGCGCCTGAAATCCGCGCCGGGCGATATGCGAATTTTGCCCGGCGATATCGGCCGGCGTGGGCTCCACGCCGATCGAGGCCTCGACCTCGTCGAATAATGCCTGGCGCCGGTGGGCCTCGAAGTAATCGAGTCCCCACTCATCGACCCACTCGTCGAGGACCCGGTCGGGCCCCCGAAAACAGATCGCGGAATTGACCAGCGTTCCCCCGCCGACGCCGCGCCCGGAGGCCACTGGAATGTAGGCATTGCCGGTCATAATCCGGGTGCCCTGCTCCTGCATCAGGTAGCGCGCCGCCCAGGACTGCCGGCGCTCAAACGACTCGTACTCCCAGAAGCGACCGGCCTCTACGATCACCACCTCGAGACCCGACTCGGCGAGCACCGTTCCGGCGACCAGCCCCGACGGTCCGGCGCCGATGATGACCGCATCGACGGATTCGCGAACCGGCGTCGACGCCGGCTCCAGGGTATCGGCGGTCTGCATCGGCCCGCCCAGAAACTCGGTGGCACCGTAGTCCAGGACCGTCACGAAAGCCCCCCGCACTCATAGTCGATGCCGGCGGCCTCGATGACTTCCGGGGACTCGCAGTAGCCCATGGCCATGATCAACTTCAGGCCCTCGAAGGCCTCTCGCCGGGCCCCGATGCGCGAATCGTCCCAGGCATTGAGGATCTCGATGCGCTCCGGTCGTGGACGGCGGTGAAAGCGCGTCAGACCGAAGTCGGAGACCACGGCCATCTCGTCGATGGCGTGCAATAAGAGTCGCAGCAAATTGGCCTTGTGCGGTGGAATTGCGGCCAGATAGGTATCGAGGGTGTCGACGACATCGACGTCTTCGGCCGGAGGCATGCCCAGATGGTCGCCGGGAAACATGGCATCGGCAATGGCGCGACTGATCCGGCCCTCCAGCGGACTCAACACCCGGTAGTCCCCGGCGCTTTTCTGGTCCCACCAGGACAGTCCGATGCGGCCGGCTAAAGAGCCCACCGCCAGGCCCACCGCCGACAATCCACCTGCGATAAGAAAGGTTCGACGCTTCATCGTTGCCCGACACCGCTGGCGTCCCACAAGTGCGAAAGACCGCTCATACCCAAAGCCCCACCGACAACAAGGTCGATGCCGCGGCGGCCACACCGACCACTGCAGCGACGGTCCGCAGCGAGATGCCCAGCTCGTAGATCAGGGCCGCCATCAGCGACAACAACGCCAGGCTCGACCACAGCACGGCGCTATCGATGGCGCTCTCGGTACCGATCCAAAAGGGCAGCCACAGCATCGAGGCCACGGCGGCGATCAACACCGCTCGCAGCACCGGAGCCAGTGCATCGCCGAGCCGGCGCTGAACCAGTCCCTGCCAAAACAGGGTACACAGCGCCATTCCCAGGCCCACCACCGCCGCCAGAGCACCGGTATGCGGCGACGCCTCAAAGCGCCCCGCTTCGGGCAAGCCGTACAACCCGATCATCGCCCCGGCGGTCATCGCCACCACCAGCGCCGCCAATGCGACACAGATCCCGCGCGAAAATGGCAGTTGGCGGGCCGTGCCGCCCTGGACTCCGCCGATGGCAATGGCCACCATCCCCAGCAATAGCGGGCCGATCGACCAGCTCGCAAACGCCGCAAGCCCGGCGCCGCGCCCGACGATATCCCAGGGCGGTTCGATCAACCCGTGCAAGACGAAGACCACGGCCACCGCCGCCCCCGTCGTCAAAACCAGAATATTGCGCGTCGGAATCGGGGCCGCCATCGGTGCACTCTTGCGTATTGGAGATCGGTCGACTGCTTTACCAGGGCCGGAGCGCGCGCACATTTAGATCTACGCCATGCCACCGGGACGAGTGTTAGCAACGGCAATGGAGCTGTCGTCGTCGACACCCATCGCCGATCGCCCCGTGGTGTCAGAAGCATTCGTCAGGCGTCGATTCCAATCGAGGACGCCGTTTTCGGCGCATCCGGACGACGAGGTAATATCATGATCAGTCCCCGATGGCTTGTCCAGTCCAGTGCAATCGGAGTATTCGGCGCGGCGCTCGTCGCCGCCCCGCTGTGGATGGCCCTCGACGGCCCCCAAGACAGCGACGACGATTCGCCGGTCATCCAGCGCATCGCCGTCCATCAGGTCGACGACGGTCACATCACCACCACCACCATCCAGCAACTGGAGGTCCAACCCGGCGATGCCGACCGAGTTGTGCGCCACGTCCGCTCCCATCAGGTGCGCTACCACATGGTCGACAACTCACCGCCCCTGGTCTGTCCGTACGTCCCGGAGGAGCGAACGGAGCGGCGCGAGGTCGTCGACGACGCCAACTCGATCATCGAAGATGGTATCGAGCGCGGTGTCCAGGACTCCGACCGGCGGGCCCTGGGCGATGCCGACGACGACACCCCGCCCTGGCAATGACGCCACATCCGGGGGGATGTCGCCGTCAGGGAATGACGCAGCTTCCGACATCGGCTCCCGAGTCCTTGGCGCACACACCGCAGCAGTCGCCGTCTTCCTGGCAGGACGTGCCCGCCGGGTAACACTCCCGCTCGCAGGTGCCGCCGTCGCCGCAGACAAAGGGCTCGCAGCAGTCGGCGTCGCTGTCGCAAGACGCCTGGTAGATACTGCACTCCGGGCAATTGTCGTCGACAGTGCCACTGCAGTTGTTGTCTGTTCCGTCGCAGACCTCGGGCTCGCAGACTAGGCAGTCGTAGTCCTCGCCGCAGGTCTCGTAGTAGACGTCGCAGAGGCCGTCGGGCTCTTCGGGGGTGCATTCTTCCTGGCAGCCAATCTCGATTTCGACCTCCAGTTCTTCTCCGTCGTCGCCGCGCATCTCATTGCACGCCGCCTCTTCGACACTCAACACATTGGTGGCCGGATCGAAGGTGTAGTCGTCGGTATCCAGGTAGTCGCCGTCGGCCTTAAACCAGACTTTTTCGGGGTCTATCGAACCTCCCGGATCGAGCTGATAGTCACAGCTGACAAGGAGGTCGGCGACATCGGACATCGCACTGGCGATCGCCTGGGCATCGGTGGCCGGGTAGTGACTTCCGGTGCCGCCGGCCTGCGCAAATTGGTCGAGGCTACTGTCGGCGATGAAGAATCCGACCACATAGGTTGGGATTCCGTCAGCTTCCAGATCTCCGATGACATTGGCGACATTGTTGACCGCTGTATCACTGCTGCCTCCACATCCTCCCCAGGTCGGTTCCGGATCGCAGTTGGGCACACCGTCGGTGATTAACAGAACCGCCTTGGCGCGCTCGTCATCCTGTGGATCGCTGGGGTCGCTGTGCCGGTTATTATCCCGGATATCCTCCATCGATTTCAGCATCGGCGTACATCCCGTATCGCTGTAATCGGCCCACTCGTCCTTGAGTTCCTGAGTGGTGTATTCATCGACATCGAATTGGTGCTCGATCGTGCACCCTCCGGTATTCACGCCCGGATACGTCCCAAGCCCGAAGCGGATATCGTCGGCCAACTCATCGGCGATAAAGTCCAGTCCATCGAGGGCCTCATCGATGCGTGGCTGGTCGAGTTCCGGGTCCTGAGTGCTCATCGATCCCGAGACGTCGAACGAGATGTAGACGTTGGGCTTGATGATGTCGAATTCGACGGATTGCCCGTAACAAATCGGAATATTGTTGGGCTCTGGAGCGCAGGTATCTCCCATGGTGATGCTTCCGTCGCCAAAGGGATGGTCGCCCCAGTCCGGGTTGCCCGGCGAGGCCGTCTGCTCCGGGTTGTAGTGATTCGGGCAGTTGTCGCACATATCGCCGACGCCATCGCCGCTGCTGTCGGGCTGTTCACAGCCCTCACAGGGATATTCGTCTTCGCATTCACACAGGCACTCGTCGCAATGGGGGTCGTCGGGGCAATTCGTGGCCACACATTGCGGGTCGGTGGGCGGGTTATTGACGTCCGGGCAATTGTCCATGATATCCGGCACGCCATCGCCGCTACTGTCGGTAACCGTGTCCGCGTAGGGACTGTTGTCGCCGGCGACATGACAGGCATCGCCTTTGCGAATTTCGGCATCCTCATTGAACGGATGGGGATCCCAGTAGGGGTTTTCGAGACGCGACGCCTGATCGGGATTGGCGGTATACGGGCAGTTGTCACAGGCGTCACCGATGCCATCGCCACTGGTGTCGGTCTGATCGGGATTGTGGAAGTGCGGGCAATTATCGTACTGGTTCGGTACGCCGTCACCGCCCTCATCGCCCCAGGGATCGAGTTCGTCTCGATCGCAATGCGGATGGGGGACATCGGCGTCGCAGTCGCTGATGTCGACGCCGCCATTTTGGTTTTCGGAGTTCGAATTGCCGGCATTCTGGTTGCTCGGCGCATCGACGCATTCCTGGAGGTCCTCATCGAAGACCTCTCCCGACGGACACTGATCGCCATCTCCGTTGGTCGACGTCGATGGAGTATCCGTGCACGCCATCGTTCCAGCGACGAGCAGCACCAGACAGATTACGCTTATTAATCGCGATGAAGGCATCATGGTTGAGACCGTCCATTCTAAACACGTTTGGGCCGGTCATACCGGCACGAACCCGAATCATTGCAGCAATACGTCTTCACTGTATGGGAACATTATCAGAACGAGACCGTTTTTTCACATCCTCAGGGCCTGAAAAACGTAATCTTTGGAAACGCCGCTCATCGCGCCCAAAACAGCCCCGTCACACCGCCAGATGTTTGCGCTCGCGAAACCACAGCACGCCGCCGACGCCGCCGAGCAACACCACCGTAAATCCGCCGAGGACGCCGGCATCGGTGACGATATTCGACTCCTGGTCTCCGAAAAATCGATCCAGCGGATTGGGGACCGTCGGCGGTGCCGGAAGATCGGGCATCGGCGACGACGGAAGTTCCTGGAGCTCCCATTCATACGCCCGGGCCTGGTCTTCCAGTTGCAATACCGCCTCAAAACCCCACCGACTAAACGAGGCCTTCGAGGCGGTCTCGGTGATCGGATCCATCCGGTCGACGGGCATGATCGCCCCGCCCAAAATCACCTGTGGAATCAGCAAGATCGGCACCAGTGCAATCGCCGCCTCACTGGTCCTGACCAGCGCCGACAGCATCAACCCGGCGGCCACTCCGGCCATCGAACACAGCCACAAGACCCCCAGATGCGACAGCGGCGATCCGTGAAAATCCAGGGGCACATACGTCAATCCCACCAGCGCCACGCATTGCACAAAACACAACAGCCCCAACACGGCGAATTTGCTTCCCACGTAGGCCGGAATCGACAGGTTGACCATTCGCTCCCGGCGATAGATCGCCTGTTCACTGACGATCTCGCGCGCCGCATTGGAGGCCCCAAACCAAATTGCCGAGATCACCAGCAAAAACAGCGCCAGCGGGGTGTGTTCGGCGCGACTCAAGACACCACCGGCCTCTTCGACGAAGACCAGATTGAGTAAAATGGCCACAATCGGCGCCTGGACGAGCAAAATGAAGGTCCCGAGTTTGTCCTTTAATTTGATCGTCAGATAGCGCCGGGCCAGGGTCACGAATTCGCGCACCGAAAACTCCGGCGTCTGCCGCTTACCTGACCCGGTCAATCGGACCTCCGAGCGGTTGCGGCGCCGCTCCTCGACAAATTCCTCCCAGTACGGGCTGTGGCGATACCGGGCGGCGAAGGTCTCCATCGGTTCCCCGGCTCGTTTGGCCTCCATCAACGGCCGCATGCAATTGCCGGGATCGGCCAGAATCTCTTCGGCCTCCGGTGTATTGGGGCGCAAGTCGGGATAAAAGAAGTAGAATGAATCGGGAAACGCCGGCCCGTAGTACACCTGCTCGCCGTCGGCGAGATACAGCGTATTGTCCATCAGCCGGTAGGCCTGAAGCGAGGGCTGATGGATGGTCAGTAAGATCGTCTTGCCCCGGTCCGCCAGGCGCCTGAGCAGCCGCATGACGTTGAGCGCATCCTCGCTGGCCAATCCACTGGTCGGCTCGTCGAGACAAAGCAGGCTCGGATCGGTCAATAACTCCATGGCCAGATTGACCCGTTTGCGCTGGCCGCCGGAGATACCGCGCTGTTTTGGAGAGCCGATGATCTTGTCGCGAGTATCGGGAATCTCGAGATCTTCGAGGACCTGGTGGATTCGCCGATCGATTTCGGCATCCGTCGTATCCGGGGGAAGTCTGAGCGTCGCGGTGTAGTACAGCGACTCGTAGACCGTCAGCTGGCGGTGAATAATATCGTCCTGCGGGACGTAGCCGATGGCCCCGCGGTAGCGATCGAAGTGACTGGTCAACTCGTCGCCGTTTAACAGCGTGCGCCCGTAGGTCGTCTGGGTGTAGCCGATCAGGGCATTGAGCAGCGTCGTCTTGCCGGCCCCCGACGGCCCCAGAAGCCCCACAAATTCCGTGGGATAGACCGTAAACGAGACCCCGTCTAAAATTCGCAGTCGACCGTCATTGGTGTCGACCTCGACGCGGATATTTTCGGCCTGAAGCAGGATATCGCCGCGGTAGCTTTTGTGGACCGTCCCCCGGTCGAGATCGAGGCGAAAGGCGTGGGAGCCGAGGCTGAAGGTCTGACCGGACTCCAGGCGCTGACGCTGGACCCGCTCGCCTTCCACAAAGGTTCCGTTGGCGCTGCCCAGGTCCTCGATGACCCAGCCGTCGTCGCTGTCGACGAGCCGGGCGTGGGCTCTCGAGATCTGCGGTTTATCGACGACCACGTCATTGCCCGGGCCGCGCCCGAAGGTCACCGTCGACTGCTGCTGGGGAATCTGGAGTTCCCGGGAGCTTCGACTCGGCTCGTCGCGGTCGAGAAATTCGCGGATCCGATTGACCGGAAAGCGATAACTGCCCAGAAAGATGATGTCGTCTTCGGTGACCGTCGCCTCGTCGACGCGGTGCTTTCGGTCGTTGACAAAGGTCCCGTTGGCACTATCCAGGTCTCGTACGTGCCACCGATCGGGACCGCGGCGCTGCAATCGGACGTGGCGCCGCGAGATCTGCGGTGCGTCGAGCACAATCTCGCAGTCGTCGCCGCGACCGATCGTCAGACTCGACTGACCATCGGCAACATCGACGCGGTCCAGATCGTCGACGCGCCCGGCCAACTCTTCGTCGAAGACAAATTCGTAGCTTCCCAGCCCGATGCGGTCGCCGACTTCGACGCCACTCGACTCGACGCGCTCTCCGTTGACCGACGTCCCATTCGTCGAATGCAGATCGCGAATGAGGTAGCCAGAATCGACCCGCACCAATTCGGCGTGGTGCGACGATACCTGCGGGACGGGAACCACGAGATCATTGTCGCGATCAAAGCCGATGCGAAGCGCCGGGGCATCGGGCCGGGTATCGACGTCGGCTGAGGGACCGTACTTCGCCTCCAACTCGTCGGCACTCATCTCGACGGTTCCACTGTCGCCGACCGGAGACATCCCGCCGTCGACGGCCTCCATACTCAGCGTGCGATGTTCGGTCTGCGTCGGCTCATCACCGGCCTTCGACAACCCCTGGAGCATCAGGCCGCAGCCCTGACAGACGATCTCTTCATCGGGATTCGTGGTTCCACAATTTGGACAGGCTGAAGACATCGGGACACCACGGGTTCAAAAAAACTCGGCGACCGCTACTGATTGACGCGATGTACCATATAGGCTCGATTGAATCTCGACGCAAAGGACGGTGGCCTGCGACGGCGTCGAGGCATCCCAGCGTCGTTGCGGCGCACCGGGAGCAATGACCCTACCTGCCAAACGTCAAGAGTTTTGACAATTCTGCGTCAACTGGCTTATAAGGGGGAGAATTTCCAGGCCCGTCAAAGCGGGGTCTGCCCAGGGTGGCGACGACCTCGTGGATACTTCAAGTGACTATCCGCTCGAACCGTCAGACCGGGGCCGGCGAGCGGCTGAGGCGTATTGTGGAGGCATGAATGGCGCGGATGAAAGTCGGCATCGTCGGAGCTGGAAATATTGCGGACCTGCATGCACGCGGCTACGACGAGGATTCGCGCGCCGAGATTGTGGCGGTCTGTGACCGCGTCGAGGATCGGGCGATCTCGCGGGCCCTCGACTGGGGGGCGAACGCCTACTACACCGATTATCGCGACATGCTCGAGCACTCCGACCTGGATGCCGTCGAGATCTTGACGCCCCATCACCTCCACGCCGATCAGATCCTGGATGCCCTCCAGGCCGGTCTGCACGTGTCCGTCGAGCGACCCATCGCCCTGTCGATGGATGAGGCCGACCAGGTCGTCCAGACCGCTCAGAGCGTCGATCAGGTCCTTCAGGTCTACGAACCGTGCCTATTTTATAAACCGCTATTGGATGCCCGAAACCTCATTGACGCCGGCGAAATCGGCGACCCGGCTGCGATCCGGGTGTCGATGACCATCGGCAAAAGCGACGGCAATATCTGGGACTTCGAGTCCATGGACGACAGCAATGCACTGTGGCGCTTCGACCCCAAGTTCTCGGGGGGCGCTCCGATGCTGTACGACGTGGGCTATCAGACCTTTTGCATCGCTCTGTTTTTGATCGGCAATGTCGAAAAAGTCGAGGTCTGGCGCTCCGATACCGAGATCCGCGACGGCATCAAACTCGACGCCCCGACCGTTGCCATGTGGAAACACCTCGGCCAGGACTGCTACGGAACGATGAACCTCAACTACGCTCCGGAGCGCAAGATGCGCACCGACCACCATCCGCTGGAAGCCCTGATCACCGTCGAGGGAACCCGCGGCGATATCGACATTATCCGAAGCTCCGACCCCACCCAGTTGGAGGCCCCCGTCGAGCTTCGCCGCGACAGCCGCAAGGTCAACTACGGCCAGCGCAACACGGCCTTCGAAGACAGCTTCATTCGCGCCACCGAAAACTTCATCAGCGCCTGCCACGGGGAAGACGAACCGCTGCTCGGACTCGGCGAAGCCCGTCAATTATTGCTGCTGACGCTCGCCTATCTCGAGTCGTCGCGCCGAGGCCGCTCGGTCAATCTTCAACAACAGCAGTAACGACGCGTCGCTGATGTGTGGATGACAGACGCGTCGCTGATGTGTGGATGACAGACGCGTCGCTGATGTGTGGATGACAGTTATGGAATACTCCCAGGACGTCGACTCCATCCGAGTCGTCGATCACCCCGACAAATACGCCGTATTGCTCAACGCTCGGGCCCGCGGCTGGACCGGCGAGGTCCACGCCGCCGCCCAGCGATTTGTGCCGTCGCGTCACCTCTTTTTGACCGACGATTTTCGCCAGGCTCGCACCACGATCGA
>CAYUPT010000041.1:0-13472 GCA_964446725.1 uncultured Bradymonadales bacterium
CATCGGTAAAGGGACCGTGGACTTCGCCCGGCTCCCACTCAAAGACATCGCCGCCGAAAAACTCCCCGTGTTCCGGGGTCCGCCAGCCGATATCACCGCCGCGATCGCCACTCTGGCGGTCATCGGAGTAACGAAAGGCGGCCCGTCGAAATTGCGTGACCGCCTCTTGGGGGTCATCGAATTCGCCGTCGCCGAACGCCTCGAGCCATCGGTCGGGCGACGACGATTCGTCGACGACCAACGCCGCCAGCTGTCGCCGTTCGCCGTCCACAAATGAATCGAAGTGCTCATCGAAATAGGCCCGTCGCTGGTCATCGTCGATATCGGCCATCGACACCTGGTCGTCGATTACATCTTCCACCACCAGTTGTGCCATCACTTCTTGGATGGCGTGGCGCACGCGCGGATGGTTGCCCAGCCCCTGACGGTGACCCTCGTCGGCCATCAACTCGAATTCGACGATGCGACTCAAAAAGCTCCGGCGTCGGTCCTGCGACTGGAGGCGCGAACGGGCACTATCGATCATACCGTCGATGCGCCGATTGAATTCCTCGCGGCTGATCTCGCGGCCGCCGACGCGGGCGACCACCGCCCGGGCATCGTCGACCTCCTCGAAATCGGCGGCCTCGACGTCCAGATCCGCCAACTCCCGATCGGAGGGCTTTTCCGGCGCGCAACTCCAGGCGCCGACGAGCAGCATTACCACTGCCAGGGCCCGCCACCCAAGTCCGGCTGTTGTCGACTGGCGATGATTCATCCTGACTGGCTCCCGGTGTTACCTAACTGCTGCGTTCGGGCCGCACCCGAACATGGCTCATACTACAGTGACAGCAGCTTATCGAGAATCTTGCGCGACGTCTTCATCGGCCGCGACGATTCGTCGACTTTGAGTCGGTAGATCAACTTCATCTCCGATGTCAGCTCCCAGCGGCCGCCACTGGCGTTGACCATCTCCACGACCTGCCCCGGATCGAGGGGCGTGGACTCGTCGAGTTCGATGCTGATCGCCGACATTCCGGCGTCCAGACGCGGAGCGCGAAGCCGGCGCAGATCGACTTTGATCGCGATAAGCCGCCGCAGACTCAGCACCGCCTTGGGCGGATCGCCGAAGCGATCGACCATCTCGTCGAAGATCCGCTCCAGCTCGTCGTGAGAGCGGGCCAGCGAAAAGCGCTTATAAAAGGTCAGTCGCAGGCTCGTCGCCGGAATGTAGCCATCCGGGATGTGGGCCTCCACCGGAATATTGACCTCCGGCTCGATCTCATTTTCCACCTCGTCGTCCCGGAGGTCATTGATCGCCTCCTCGAGAAGCTCGGTATACATATCGAGCCCCACGTCCTCGACGTGCCCGGACTGGTCCTCGCTGAGCAGATTTCCGGCGCCTCGAATCTCGAGATCGTAGCTGGCGACGTGAAACCCGCTTCCCAGATCGGTGTAGGTCTGCATGACCTCCAGGCGCTTCTGGGCGTCCGGCGGCAATTTGCGCCGGGCCGGTACCAGTAGATAGGAGTACGCCCGCGTGTCGCCGCGCCCGACCCGGCCCCGAAGCTGGTAGAGCTGGGAGAGCCCGAAGAGGTCGGCGCGATTGACGATAATCGTATTGGCATTGGGGATATCGAGTCCACTTTCGACGATACTCGTCGACAGCAATACGTTGATATCGCCGTGGATGTAGTCGTACATCACCTCTTCGAGTTCCGACTCCTTCATCTGGCCGTGACCGATGCCGATGCGGGCTTCGGGGACGACGCCCCGGAGGTGTTCGGCGATCTCGTGGATCGTCGACACCCGGTTGTGCACAAAAAAGACCTGTCCGCCGCGCGACAACTCGCGCATCACGGCCTCCCGGATAATGCCGTCGCTGAACTTGGCGACGTGAGTCCGCACGGCGAGTCGGTTGTGCGGCGGGGTGGCGATAATCGACAGATCGCGAATCCCCAGCAGGCTCATCTGGAGGGTTCTGGGAATCGGGGTCGCCGTCAGCGTCAGCACATCGATTTCCGAGCGCATCCGCTTGATGCGCTCTTTGTGTTTGACACCGAAGCGCTGCTCTTCGTCGACGACCAGAAGCCCCAGTTGCTCAAAATCGACATCCGACGACAGCAATCGATGGGTGCCGATAAGCACGTCGACCTTGCCCTCGCCGGCGTCCTCGATAATTTCACGGGTCTGCTTTCCGGTCCGGAATCGACTCAGGGCCTCGATGCGCACCCCGAAGTCCTCCATGCGCTCTCGAAACGAGATCAGATGCTGCTCGCACAGCAGTGTCGTCGGCACCAGCACGGCGACTTGCTTGCCGTCGATGACGGCTTTCATGGCCCCGCGCATCGCCACTTCCGTCTTGCCAAAGCCCACATCGCCGCAGATCAGCCGGTCCATCGGCTTCGACGACGTCATATCGTCGAGCACATCGTCGATCGCCTGGGCCTGGTCGGGGGTCTCTTCGAAGGGAAATGCCTCTTCAAACTCCTCGAATAACTCTCCGGGCGACGAGTAGGCGATGCCGTTGGCCATCTCTCGTTTGGCGTACAGCGCCAGCAGATCTCCGGCGAGCTCCCGGATATTTTCCTTGACCCGTTCCTTGGTCCGCTGCCAGCGCTTGCCGCCCATTTTATCGACGGCCACCCGCTTGCTGTCGCCGATGTACTTCTGGACCCGCCCCAGGCGGTGGACCGGAAGGTACAGCCGGTCGTCGTTGGCGTATTCCAGCCGAAGGAAGTCGTTTTTGACGCCCTCGACCTCCAGGTGCTCGATGCCCTGGTAGCGGGCGACCCCGAAGTCGACGTGGACCACCAGGTCGCCGTCCGACAGATCCTTGAAGTGCGAAATTTCGGCGTGCTCGGTGATCGACTTCTGGTCGCGGGTCCGGACCTGCTTGCCGAATAACTCGACGCCCGATACCAGCGCGACACCCCGCATCTGACTTCGAAAGCCCGTCGACAAATCGCCCTGATAGACCTCGATAAACGGCGCCGGCGTCGGCGCCTTGCTCATATCGATGGGATGCTGGCAGGCCACGGCTTCCTGCTCGAAGCCGTCGAGCAATTCGACGGTGCGCTCCACCTGGGCGGCCGTGCGACAGACCAGCGCAATCGTTCCGTAGCGTTCCTTCCAGTCCTCGAGCCGGCCCGCAAAGGCTTTGACCGTGTGTTCCGCCCCCTGGTAGTGGCGCCGGATCTGGACGACATCCGTATTTTCCCGGACCTGAAAGACCACCGGCTCCGGCGGGGTCTCCCAGTTGGCGGTGGTATCGTCTTCGAGCACCTGTATGCGTCGCCATTCCACATCGCGCAGCGCCGCGAGCCGGTCGCGAACTTCTGGTGGCCGCCGATAATAGCGCTCGATATCGAAGACGTACTCCCCTTCGTCGCGCGCCGCCTCCCACTCGTGGCACCGCTTTCGCCAGGTCGAGTCGGCGCGCTCGACCATCGCCTCCGGCTCGGCAATGACGACCAGCGCCTCGTCGGGAAGGTAGTCGAAAAAGTCCTGCATCTCCTCGTGCAGCGCTGGAAGCAGGGCCTCGATGCCCACGATGTGGAGTCCGGCCTCCAGATCGGAGATCGTCTCCCGAAGAGGCCCGAAGGGCCGCTCCATATCGGCGTTGAGTTTTCGCAAACGGCCGATGGCGCGCTGGACGGAGGAATCGTCCAAAATCGCCTCGCGCACCGGATAGACCGCCACCTCCTGGCGGTCGTCGAGACTGCGCTGGGTCTCGGGATGAAAGGTTCGGACTTCGGCGATTTCATCGCCCCATCGCTCCAGCCGATACGGATGGTCTTCGTGGGGTGAAAAGAAGTCGACCACATCGCCGCGAATCGCGTAGGTGCCCGGGTCTTCGACGACCGACACCTCGGTGTAGCCGCAATCCTTCATCGTCTCGCGAAGATCGTCGTTTTCGACGACATCGCCGATGCCAAAGCGCTTGCGGTGGCGCCGAAACGCCGACTCAGGCAGCGTCTTGCGCATCGCCGCCTTGACCGACGTCACCGAAAATCGCGGCGCCAACCCCTCGCTGACCTCGTGGAGCGCCGCCATCCGGCGCAGGCGAATCTTGCGATCGGCGGTGGCCCGATAAAAAGGACCGACGTCATAGCCCGGATACCAGACGGTGCGCTCTCGCCACAGCTCGCCGTCGTTGCTGCCCTGTTCGTCGAGAAATAACTCCAGATCGCCGGCCAACCGCTCCGCCTGGTCGTCGCGCTCCGTCAACACCACCACCGGCCGCTTTAGACGAGCCCCCAATTCGGCGATAATCGTCGCCCGCAGACCGCCGCCGATGCCGCGCACCGCGACGGCATCGTCGCCTTCGTCGACGGCGTCGACAAATTCATCGATCGGAAATTTTCCGGCCTCCGGCGCCAGCTTCGTCAACTCCAATGCCCCCTCCTCGAGCCCACTGGTGTCGCCCGGAACCATCTGTTCAGCCATATCGGAACTCATATCTATCCTCGTGACCCCCGACATCCACCCCGCCGACGGGCCCCTGCCTATCGACCGTTCGATGTCGCTTCCATGGGGTGAACGATCTAACGGTGTTGTCATCGATTTCCTGAAGTTCCCCGGCCGTGTCGCCGGGCGCGAGAGATGTAGCGACCCACCCTCACGGTGTCAAACACAGCGGCCGGCCACACTCTTCCTTGTAATTCCGGTGGTATAATCCTTGCTTCCTGTATAGCCCGACAACTCGACGCCCGGTGGTTGATCGGCCCCGACGGGGCTGTTAACATTGTTTCACCATCTGGCAGACGATATTCGACGACGTGTAACCGAGGTAGAGTTCCGCTCATTCGGGCTCTATCACTGTGGCTGCCCCATGGACGAGGAGTGAAGGATGATGCATCTCAAACTATGGTCGAAACTCGCCCGGCGCCTCCGCGCCCTCGACGACGACCAACGTGGTGTGGCCACCACGGAATACATCATCGTCTTTTCGCTCGTCTCCTTTGGAGCAACCATCTCGCTGATGTCTACCGCGGCGTTTGTCAAAGCGTACCGCGATTTCATGGTGTGGTGGCTCGCCCACCCGGCAGTGTAAGTGTTGTGGACTCGATCCCCCGACGCTGTGTCACAGTGACACAGCTGACGGTCAGTTCCCGGGTCAGAAACTGTCTTCTGGCCGTGGCACGAACATTGCTCCATAAATGAACCGAGTTCCGGGCAACCGGTCTCAGCTTAAAACTAAATACAACAACAATGCCGATTACTTCGGCCTACATGCTCTACAAAGGATAAGCTCATGGACACGATCAAAAACCAGCTGCTCGCTCTGCACAATGATGAAGATGGCGCCACGGCCACCGAATACATCATTCTGTTGGTCCTTGTGGCCTGCTTCGTCATCGCTATCATCGCCCTGTTCGGTGAAGAGATCGAAGATCTGTTTGCCGAAGCCCAGGAAGAGGTCGAGCAGGTCGGTATCGACGGCTATGAAGGTGATTCCGGTCCGCGCTAAGCTGATGCGCACCACCGTATGACCGAAGCGCCCGGGGCGACCTGGGCGCTTTTTTTACGTGACAGGCTACCCCTTCGGTCCCCCTTATGGAATCGATTGTCGAAAACACCCCGCACTGGGCTCAGTGGCTCCTCTTTGCACCTCTCGGTGCGGTCCTGGTGGTGGCGGCGATCACCGACTGGAACGAGCGCAAGATCTACAACTGGCTGACCTATCCGGCCGTCATTGTCGGCCTCGTACTCCACACCGTGGTGTTCGGCCTCAGCGGTCTGATCACCGGAGCCGTCACGCTGGTGGTGATCATCGTTCTGGGGCTATTTTTATTGCCCTTGGGATGGCTGGGAGGCGGCGATATCAAATTATTTGGCGTCATCGGCGCCACGCTGGGACCGGCGGCGCTCTTCGAGGTATTTTTTTACAGCGTCTTTGTCGGCTGTGTCATCGGCATTTGCCTGTCGGCGGTCAATGGTTATCTATGGGTGATGCTCAAGCGGCTCGGCCGCTTTTTGAAATCTCTATTTTTGACGGTCACCACGCGCACCAATCTGGCGTCGAATGTCGAGACCGATGACCGCGCTTATCTTCCGTTTGCCATACCCATTTTGATCGGCGCTGTGCTGGCGACGACCGACGTCTACCTGCAGTGGCCCCTATTTATGGACTGGATGCGCGAGGGGATGGCCGCCATCGCCCGGCGCTAAGAAACCAACTGCACTTCCACTCATGACCACACCGCAGACGATCGGTATTATCGGCGGCGGCGTCGCCGGATTGGGGCCGGCCTGGCAGCTGGCGACCCGGGGATGGAATGTCCATCTCTTTGAGCGAGACACCATCGGCAGCGGAGCGTCCCGGCGCGCCGCCGGGATGCTGGCGCCGACCTCGGAGGTCACCTTCGAAGAAAAAGAGTTGCTGCGCATCGGCCAGCAAAGCCTCCAGATGTACCCGGACTGGATCGACGAATTGACGGCGAGCTCCGGCGTCGACGTCGATTACCGCCGGGAGGGCACATTGATTGTGGCCGTCGATCGCGACGACGCCGAAGCCCTGGAACACCTGTACCAGTATCACCAGCGGCTGGGCCTGGATGTCGAACGCCTCGTCGGCGACGACGCCCGCCAATTAGAGCCCGGTCTATCGCCCAATATCCACTACGCCCTATTTACGCCCCACGACCACCAGGTCGATCCGATCCGTCTTATCGACGCTTTGGGCAAGGCCTTTGTGGCCGCCGGCGGCCATCTGCACGAAGACACCGAGGTCGCCGGCGTCGAACTCGGCGACGACGGCGTCCGGGCGATTCGCCTCGACGACAGCACGGCCATCGATACCGAGGCCGCCGTCGTCGCCGCCGGTGCCTGGAGTCCCAGACTCGACGGCATCGACGATGTTCTTCCCCACATCCGCCCGGTCCGCGGCCAGATGCTGGCCGTCGAACTGGGCAGCCCTCCGATCATCGACCGCGTCGTGCGCGCCCCCGACGCCTATCTGGTGCCCAAAAGCGACGGCCGCCTGCTCATCGGCTCCACCATGGAGGAGCGCGGCTTTGACGAGCGACTGACCGCCGGCGGACTCTTCGATATTCTCGAGGGCGCCTGGGAGGCCGTTCCCGGCATCTACGATGCCCCGGTCGTCGATACCTGGACCGGCTTTCGCCCCCTGACACTGGCCAACCAGCCGGTCAT
Source organism: uncultured Bradymonadales bacterium (assembly GCA_964446725.1). Classification (GTDB taxonomy): domain Bacteria; phylum Myxococcota_A; class Bradymonadia; order Bradymonadales; family Bradymonadaceae; genus SLJM01. The sequence goes on from CAYUPT010000041.1 coordinate 7,138, forward strand.
CGGCCCCACCGCCATCGACGGTCTTTTTCTGTCGGTCGGCCACGGTCGAAATGGCATCCTTCTCAGTGCGGCCACCGGCTACGGACTGGCGGAGGCCATCGATACCGGCCACATCCCGGACTACCTGCGCCCATTTGCCCCCCAAGGTGGCTCGGAATAGCCCGTGGCCACCGTCCTGTTGTGCCCGTTCTGATCGCCGTCGCCGCCGCGCCGGCCCTGCCTTGTTCGTCGACACCGCCGTCGCCGATGGCTTCGACGATTATTTGCTCCACGACTGCCTTTGGGGTATCAAGGCCACGAATTACCAGTTGTCCACCATCCGGAGTTGGTCGTATGAATCTTCGACGCCTTGCCTTCATCGCCAGCCTTTGCGCCGTTGCCATTGCACTTCCGTCGATGGCCACCGCCAATATCGTCGAATCCGACGAGGCCGCCGACGGCGAAGTCATCGAATTCTTCGACGGCGTCCGCGCCTCCGGCGCCGGCAGCTCGCATACGGCCATCGCCTCCGGTGTCGAGAGCGTCTATCAAAACCCCAGTGGTCTGGCCCGGGCGCCGATGTACGTATTGGATGGCTCGTTTACCTACACCCCGCAGGGGCTGTTGATGAGCGCCGGGGTCGCGGACAGCAAACTCAATCCCAATCTGGCGGCCGGGGTGGGCTACAGCTACTTTATTGGCCGCGGCGACTTCGACAATCTCTCCGGTCACGACGTCCGCGCCGGCCTGGCGATTCCGGCGGTCCCCGAACAGATCTCGGTCGGTGCCGGCGTGCGCTATCTGCGGATCACCGACACCGACATCCCGACCTCCGAGGACGACGAACAGCTGTTGTTGCACGGAGTCACCGTCGATGCCGGCGTCAATTTTCGGGTCGCCGACCTGCTGCATCTGGGCCTGAAGGGCGAAAACCTCATCGATCACTGCGCCGACGACGACCGCTGTCGCGGCATGACGCCCACGACCATCACCGGCGGCATCGGCGTCGGCGAGGAGACGAGCTTTATGTTCAGCGGAGAAGTCGGCGTCGATTTGACCTCATCGCCCGACGGGCCGCTCTTCGACTTCGGCGGCGGTATCGAATACCTCGTCGCCGGTACCGTGCCCATTCGAGCCGGCTTTGAGCGGCGCGAATTTCTGGACCGCAATATGATCACCGCCGGCGGCGGATGGCGCTCCGAGGATGTGGGCCTCGATCTGTCCTACGGCCACGATCTGCGAACGGCGACGCAATTCGGCCACGCATCGGCGAGCTTTTCGGTCTACTTCTGATCGGCACCGAAACCCTATTACGCCGTCGGCGTAATGCCGGCGAGGCCGCCGGCGCTCCCGTCGTTCTCCCGCCACTTGCTGGTGTGCCTCCGGCCTCGGTGGCCTGACGCCCACGGCGTCTATCGTTCTCGCCCATGCCGCCACTCACCGGTGCGCCTCCGGCCTCGGTGGCTTGACGCCCCCGGCGTCTATTTTTTTCTCCTCGCCAAAACTGCCGGCGCTCCTTTCTTTCACCACATCTTCGACTTTCTGTATTGCCTGCGCCTCCGGCACCTACTTTCTCCCTACAATTACGACTTTTTCCTTTGCAGCGCGCTGCGGTGTATAGGTTTAAGTATTCACGGTCGTCACAACCGGGGCGTTATTACAGGACAATCCCGATCCGTCGGGATTGTTGTGTTTCCGGAGGAGACCGGCAGACCCGACGGCGACTGTGACGACGGGTTCTTTTTTGAAACGCCGGTCTCTGTTGCCGCATCCGAAAGGAGACTGTGGCCAAACCGTACCGCCCGGCGTTCTGTCGGGTTGTTGTACATTCGTTTTTCGCAGGGGGTTTCGCAGTTATGACGACCCAACACAACGACAGCCGACGAAGTGACAACGCAACATTTGATGAATACGTCGACGACCAGGGAGATATGGAACTCGATTCCAGCTCGCTGGGTGACGTCTCCGAATTATTCGGCGATTTAAGCCTGCCTCTGATGAGAGATTCAGAGCTGAATTTGCCGGCCAACGCCGATCCACTGACCGCCTACCTGGCCCGGCTCAACTACATCGAACCACTGTCCGCGGAGGAACAACAGCAACTCGCCGAACGCTACACCGAAGACGACGACCTCAACGCCGGGAAAGTCCTGGTGATGACCAACCTGAGGCTGGTCGTTAAATTGGCGCGCGAATACCAGCGACGGTGGACCAACCTTCTGGACCTCATCCAGGAGGGCAATGTCGGCCTCGCCGAGGCCATTACCCGCTACGATCCGTACCGCGGGGTCAAATTCACCAGTTATGCCCAGTACTGGATTCGGGCCATGATTCTCAATTATCTGATGAATCACACCCATCCGGTCAAAATCGGCTCTTCCAGAGCGGGCCGAAAACTCTTTTACAACCTCAAAAAGGCCCGGCGCGAATTGCGCAGCCAGGGCAACCGCAATCCCAGCCCCGCCCAGATCGCCGAATATCTGGAAGTGGACGAAAAGGAAGTCGTCCGCATCGCCGCTCAACTCGATGCCCCGCCGGTCTACCTCGATGCTCAGGCCCCGGGTCACGAACAGACCACCATCGGCGAGTTGATGAAGTCCGACGGCGCCGACCCCGAAGAGGTCGTCACCGACTACGACCTCGTCAGCCGGCTGCGAGAGGCGATGAAGGCCTTTGGAAAGGTGCTGGAAGACGAGCGTCGAAGCGCCATCTGGCACGAACGAATGGTCATCGAGGAGGGCAAAAGCCTGGTCGACCTCGGCGACGACTGGGGCGTCTCCAAGGAGCGCATCCGACAGGTAGAAGTCGAGATTCGCGATGATTTTCGGCGCTTCTTACTGGATCGACTCGGCGACCACGTCGAAAAGGAGTTTCTCGACAGCATGCCCTGATCAACTCCTATTGCCCGATGCCCCACACCGGGGCCTCGGGCACCACTCCGTGTTCTCGCCGATCGTCTTCGAAACACCAGTGGACCCAGAGCAGATTCTTTTCGATCTCCGAATCCGTAGATCCGTAGTTTGTATAGGGCGTTTCGAAGGGACCGACGTCATCGAAGAGCCGAAACAGGCGAACGGTTCGAACTTCCCGTTCGCCGTCGTGGTGTCGGTTCCAGCTTCGACAGACGTAGCTGGCGTAGAGGTGGCGCGCGCCCTCCAGTCTCGAGACTCGCATCCCGCCGAAACCGTGAACCCGCGAAAAAAAGAGACGCCACCGGTAGTTATCGTACAGCGATGTGGTCCGCGGCGGCATCGGGAAACGCTCATCGACATCTTGCGCACTATCGAGACCGACAGGACCTCGGTCGCCGAAGAGATCGATGCTCTCGCCGTCGTTTTGAATCGCCTCCACGATGTAGGTCCGGTGGCCGCGCACAGGGGAACTGAACATGCCCCATTCCTGCACGATCCGGCTCTGGCTCGATACGACCTGGTGGAGCGCCCCGGTATCGACGCCGGCGTGATCGACGATGGAAGCCACCGACACCAGCCAGACCAGCGCCGCAGCCACAATATTGCCGGCTCCCGGCATCGACGGCGTCCCGGCGAAACGCGTTAGACAGCCCGCGGATTCGCGCACTTGCCGCGACCATTTTTCCACAACCTCCGAATACCGACTCCCGTCGAACCAGGGCAATAGCGGCAACATCGCCGCCATCGATATCACCGGAAATAACCCGATGGCCACCGTGGCCAGCAACACCATCTGGAAGCCCGCAAAACCGCAGAACACACCAATTCTCAGTCTATTGAGCCACCGTCGACGCACCCTGGATGACGTAAATACCAACAGCGGAAAGAAGGCCAGCACGGGACCGACGGCCTGTATGAGAAGCGTCAATCCACTGAGCAACCGCGTCACGACCTCCGGCTGATAGGTGGCGACGAACTGCCCGAATCCATTGACGAATTCCGGAAATAGCGCGTAGTAGACACCGCTCCACTCCGAGTTCCAGGCCTCATTTGGAAGTTTGTCCAGGAATGTGGCGAAATACACCAGCGGCATCTGCGCGATGAGTCCCGCCGTACCGAGGCTGGCCACGCGCTCTGGAAGTTCCCGCAGGTCGAACTTGAGTGCGTCCACCGAATATCGCGCCCCCCAGGGTATCAGTGCGCCCCACAGCAACATCAGACACAACAGGGTGTCGGCGCGGTGGGTCATAAACGACAGGCCGTTAAATAGCGATACCGTCATCACCCAGGTACCCACCGAGGCGACCCGGGTTCGGTATCCCACGACTAGCATCAACGCCAGTACCGTGTGGACTCCAAATAGCAGTAGTTGCCACTCCGAACTGCCACTGAGGACGTGAAGCGAGATCTCGCTGGAAGCCACGGGACCGGCGGCCATCTGTTGTGGCGAGAACAGACCGTCGTCGCCCAAAAATTCGCCAATATTACCGGCAAACATTGCCAGTTGGGTCAGTACAATGAGCCCAAATGCAATGCGAACCAGCGCCAATATGCGCAGATCGATCCCGAAGTAATCCTCGAACGCCCTCCGAAGTCGCACCGACCAACGGCCGGACCGGGATTGTAGATCAGCGGAATCGCTCATGGCGAACTCTATCGGTGATCATCGTGCATATTGCGCGCAATCTCGCCGGGCGATGACGTCCCGTTGGGGCGTCGTCTCCGGCGGTGTTGGCGGTGGTTCAGCGCTAAAGAACAGATGGTACAATGTGATACTTTCGAGCTTCTGGTCGCCGCCGTTATCGCCATTCCACCGCCGGCATAGATAGCCCAGGTAGTTCTGGCGTGCGATGCGCTCGTATTCGGCCTCCGGTGGATTGTAGGTGGTCATCGTCCACATCAGTAGACGCCACCGATAGCCGGCGTAATGCGACGACGAGCGCTCGGGCTGGGGCCGGTTCCAATCGATGGAATCCCCCTTATCGACCGCCAGCGGCCCTCCGCCGGCAAATAGGTCGACGGCCTGTCCATCGGCGAGTTCTCCGCGGGCCACAAAATGACTGACCCCGCGCGGCGGTCCGTGAAACATCGCCCAGTCCTGAAGAATGTGGACGCTTCGCTGGAAGGTCCGCACCTCCGACGCCAGGCTGTAGGCCCGTAGATTTTCGGCCACCGACAACACCGAGAGCACTCCCACCAGCAATGCCACCGCCTCTGTGGCAATCGACGTTTCGACGCGAAGCGGTTTCGAGCGCTGTGAGATCAGACGCCGACAGCGCTGCTCTACAGCGCGCAGAAACCTCTCGACCACCGGCGGCCAATTCGCTCGATTCCAAAACGACGTCGAGATCACCGGCACAAGTCCCACCACCGAAATCACCGGAAATAAGCCGACCTTTACCGTCGCCAACAACACCAAGTGAAAGACAGCGTAGGCCGCGAAGGCACTGTGCCGAAGACGCGCAAGCCACCGCCGTCTCGTCGAACTCGAGGTGCCGACCAGCAGCGGACAGAATATTAATATCGGACCCAGCCCCTGCAATATAAGCGTCGCCACCGACAAAATCTGCGAGACCACATAGGGCTGCAGCGCTGCCACCCAGGCCCCGAAAGCCGTGACGTACTCCGGAAAAAGCGCGTAGTGCACACCGCTAAATTCTTGTGTCCACGCCGAATGCCGAAGTTTCGCGACACAGGTCACCACGTAGACGATCGGCATCTGCAATATCAGCCCCGCCGTCGCGATACTGACAACTCGCTCTTTGACTTGCTCTGCCTGGTGCCGAATCGCGTCCAGCGACGCCCGGGCTCCCCAGGGCGTCAGCGCTCCCCACAGAAGTAATAGACACAGCAGCGTATCGGCGCGATGGCCGGTCATGTGAATGCGATTAAAAAGCGAAACCGTCAGCAGCCAGGTAGCCACCGACGCAAAACGGGTCCGATACCCGACCAGAAGCATGGCTGCACATCCGGCGTGCACCCCGAATAACAGCAGTTGCCACCCGTACTCCCCACTGAGCGCGTGCAGCGAAAACTGAAATACAAATTCCGCAAATTCGCCGCCCTCACCGACGGGATAAACCCCGCCGTCGGTGAGCCAGACATCGATATCGCCGACGAGATAGGCCAGCGTCCACAACACCACCAGCGCCAGCCCGATCCGCACTGCCGCCAGTGTCCGCAAGTCGATACCGAAGAAATCGTCGACCACCCGTTCAATCCACGACGGACCCCCCTTCGAGTTGTCACGTTCTTCGACCGAGCCCACCGTATGCCCCGCGACCACCGAGCGCCATCACCGACCTGCGAGTTTCTCTCTCAACAGCCAGTGTAACCCAGTGGCCCCCGAAATCCCACAGCAGCAAGGGCCGGACGCTTATTTGCTGAGGACGCTCTTTTCGTCGTCCTCTCCGCGGTGCTCCCGGATGCCATCGCGAATAATCT
>CAYUPT010000042.1:0-13390 GCA_964446725.1 uncultured Bradymonadales bacterium
TACAGTGGGCCGACTGTCGGAACACGACCAGATCATCGGAATCAAGGAGGCGTCTGCCGACATGGCCCTCGACACGGCGATGTACGCCAATACGCCGGATGACTTCGCTCTGCTGTCGGGCGACGACTTTACGACCTTTCCGCTGTTGGCCATCGGTGGTCAGGGCTGTATTTCGGTGGTCGCCAACCTCGATCCCGGCGACATGAGCCAGATGTGCCATGCTGCCAACGCCGGCGACATCGACGAAGCCCGCCAGATTCACGCCGCCATCCAGCCTCTGGCCCGCGCCCTCTTTCGAAAGCCCAACCCCATTCCGGTCAAAGCGGCAGCCAATATCCTGGGCTGGTGCGGACCGACGCTTCGCGGACCGCTGTACGAGGCCGACGACGACTTCAAAGAGACGCTGGAAAATACGCTGCACGCCTACGGACTTACCTGAACTTCGGAGTACAACGATGTCGCAGTCGTCGACTCGTATCGCCATTATCGGTGCCACCGGGCGCATGGGCACCTCGCTGCTCGACAACGCGGACTCCAGTGACGAATTGGAGCCCGTCGTCGCCGTGGTCAATCCCGACAATCCGTCGCCCGACACCCTCGGTCCCGGAGATATTCCGACCTCTACCGATGCTGCGGACGTCGAGAAGGCCGATGTGGCCATCGACTTTTCGGTGCCTCGGGCATTCGTCGACACCGCCCGTCACTGCGCCCGTGCCGGTGTCCCACTGGTCTCGGGAACCACCGGACTCTCCGACGACCAGTGGAGTGAAATCGATACACTGGCCGACGATGTCGCCATTTTGTACGCCGCCAATTTTTCGGTGGGCGTCAATCTACTGGCCGACCTGGTCGAACGGGCCACCACAGGGCTCGGCGACGACGCCGATATCGAAATCTTCGAGGCCCATCACCGCAACAAGGTCGACGCCCCGTCGGGGACGGCCAAAATGCTCGGTCGCAAAGCGGCCCGAGCCCGCGACCGTGACCTCGACGACGTCGCGCAATGGGCCCGCCAGGGACATACCGGCGAGCGTAGCGACGACGAAATTGGCTTTCAGGTCCTTCGCGGTGGCGATATCGTCGGTGAACACACCGCCTATCTGTGCATCGAAGGCGAGCGCCTGGAACTCACACACCGGGCCACGGATCGCGGCATCTTCGCCCGCGGTGCCCTGCGCGCCGCTTGCTGGTTAGATGGACGAAAGCCCGGCCGCTACGACATGAACGATGTCCTCTTTGGCTGACACCGGGCATCGATAGCGCGCCGGCACTTCAAGAAGACCGCTCCAACCACAAAAGGCGCCCCGCTCCGTCTCGGAGAGGGCGCCTTTTGTTCGTTCTGAGAATATCCGCTCAGCCGGAATTGTCCGTTACTTGCCTTTCCACTCCGGATCGCGTTTGGCCATAAACGCCATGATACCTTCGGCGGCGTCTTCGGCCAGCGTATTGATCGTCAATTCGCTGTGGAGCTTGCGCAACGCCTCTTCGAAGCTCATGTCCTGCGTATCGTAGAAAGCCTGCCGTCCCAGCCCGAGGATTGCCGGCGAAAAGGAGGCGACGCGGTCCACCAGTTCTCCGAGTTCTTCGTCCAATTCGCCCTCGTCGGCGACGCGATTGACGATTCCGAATTCCAGGGCTCGCTCCCCGCCCAGTTGTTTTCCGGTAAACATCATCTCCATGGCGTGCTTGCGATGGAGATTGCGCTGGATGACGGCCATGATCATCATCGGAAACAGACCCAGTTTGATTTCCGGCGTCCCGAACGTTGCGTCGTGGGCGGCGACGGCCATATCGCAGTTGAGCAACAGCCCGAATCCTCCACCGAGTGCTTTTCCGTTGACCCGGGCAATAATCGGGGTCTCGGAGCGATTCATGGCAATCAGCATATCGGCAAAACCGCCCCGGGATTTGTGCATTCCCAGCGGTCCTCCCGCCGATTGCTGATCTCCGACATCGCCGCCGGCACAAAACGCCTTGTCGCCGGCGCCGGTCACGACCATGGCCCGCAACTGTTCGTCCTGTCCGAGCTCCTCGAAGGCCTCGGTCAGCTCTACGACCGTCTGGTCCGCCAGGGCATTGCGTTTCTCTTCGCGATCGATGGTCACCGTCGCCACGGTCTCATCGCGCTCGATTTTGACATGTTGATCTGACATTTCATCCTCCAAAACTGGTAAATTTGCTCGTCGCTGCAAACCAATAAAACCACTGGTTAGTGAATACTAACTTTCGGCCTTCGGGTCAACGCTGATGACGCACGAGTAGTCGACGTCGAGACCACTTATGACAACGAATGGTTGAAATTCAGAGACCACGTGGCATACCCGACAGGCCCACAATGGACCGACGGAGAGCTCATCGTGACCGAACAGACATCGCAGACCGACGACCAGCACTGGCTGCGCGTCGAATTACTGACGACTACCCCGGAAACCGACTCATCGCGGCTAATGCAGCAGGGAGCACTGGGAATTGAGACCCAGGATCACCAGACGTTTATGGAGGGCGCTGAAATCGCTCCCGTCCCCGAGGGAAAAACAAGGCTCATCGCCTTCTTCGAGGCCCGGTGGTCCACCGCCGAGCTGCGCCGGCAAATCGAGAGCGAACTCGACGCCGTCGAGATCGTCTCCGTCGCCGACTATTCGGACCGAAGTTGGGAGACGGCGTGGATGAAGTACTTCGGGGCCACCGAATTGTCGAAACGAGTCACCGTCGGGCCTCCCTGGGACGAACCAAAACGGCCGGACGACGGACTGGCGTTGATTATCGAACCGGGCATGGCCTTCGGAACCGGTACCCACGAGACCACGCGCGGCTGCGCCCGGCTTCTCGACGAACTCATCGACCACCGCAATGTCGACACATTGCTCGACGTCGGCTGCGGATCGGCGATCTTGTCCATGCTCGCCGCCGGACTGGGCGTCGACGACGTCATTGGTATCGACATCGACGAGCGGGCCATCGACGTCGCCGAAACCAACCTCGAGAAAAACGACCTCTCCGGCGACGCCATCGACCTGTCGACAACGGCACTGGCCGACATCTCTGGCACATTCGATGTGGTTGTCGCCAATATCCTGGCGCCGATTTTACTGGAACTCCAGCCATTGTTGCTCGATGTCGTGGAACCCGGTGGCGATCTCATTTTGAGCGGAATTTCAGACCACCAACTCGATGACGTAACCGACGCCTTCGACCATCCCGACTTCGACGTCGTCGAACTAATTTCTGACGGCGACTGGCGCACCATTCACTTGCGACACCGACACCACGAGGATTGATCCGATGAAACGCGTTGACGTTCCCGACGATGTCATCACCGATCACGACACAGGCGATCAATTTCGACTCCCCGACGATACGGCGCACTACATCGGCAACGTTCTGCGCCGAACTGCCGGAGATCGTCTCGAGCTCTTTGACGGCACCGGTGATGCCGTCATTGTCCGGGTCGTCGATGCCGACGACGAGGTCACCGTCGAACTCGAGAAAAGACTTCCGGCGGACCGCAATGAAAGTCCGGTGACGATCACTTTGTACCAGGCCATTCCCAAGGGAAAGCGCTGGAAGTGGTTGCTCCAGAAGGCGACGGAACTCGGTGTGGACAGTATCGTCCCCCTCGAGACTCGACATACTGTCGTCAAGATTCCCGACGACCGACTCGCCGGGCGACTGGAGCGGTGGGAAAAGATCATTTCATCGGCCGCCCGTCAGTCTCAACGCGCACAGACACCGACGGTTACGGCCCCCGAAACGGTCGACGACGCCCTGGAACGCAACCCAGATAATACACAATTCGTCGCTCACACCGGCGATGGACTCCCCGAATTTTCGAGTATTCTGACCGACGAGGGGCTCGACAATTCCAATGCGATCGGATTGTGGATCGGCCCTGAAGGTGGATTTCACGACGACGAGATCGACACCTTGCTCGACGCCGGTGTCCAGCCTGCCGCCATGGGACCGCGAGTGCTTCGCTCGGAGACGGCGGGCATCGTGTCGGTAGCGCTCGTTCAGGCCGCCTGTGGCGACCTGTAATTCTTCGCTGTCCCCGGTCTTACCCCGTGCTCGATTCGGAGACGACAGGCATCGATATCTCATTGTCCAGAATGGAGCGGATCCCCTGGACGACCGCTTCGGTGACGTCGATGTCATTCGTCGCATGATCGACGGTATTGCAGGTCGCGATCCGGGAGACGCCCTGGTTGCGCAATACCTGGAGCGCATCATCGGCAAATAGGCCGTGAATCCCCACGCAGATCGGCGGCTCCATATCCAGCTCATCGAGTTTTCGCGCCGCCTCCACCATCGTTCGGCCCGTCGAAATAATATCGTCGACGAGCACCGGCTGGCGATTGGAAAATACCCGGCTGTCCGGGTCTTCGATTTCGACGTCGTAGTCGCCGCGGCGTACTTTTTCGAGAATCATCGTCGGAAAATCGCCGCACTCGGCGACCGCCGACACCCACTGATGGCTCTCGGCGTCGGGTCCGACGATCACCGGCGCCTCCACATGCTCCGAGATCCATCGCGCCACCGAGTTCGCCGATTCCACCGCCCGATTGGCACTCGGGTAGACATCGTCGAGGCCCTCGAAGCGATGCAGGTGTGGGTCGACGGTCACCAACCAGTCAAAGCCCTGGCTGATCAGTTGGCCGAAATAGCGACTGGAGACCGCTTCTCCGGCCTTGAAGCGATCGTCCTGGCGGAGATAGGGCAGATAGGGCGCGACGAGCCCGACGCTTCGAGCGCCGATGTCGTCGGCGGTCCGGGCGAGAAACCAGAGTGTCGCCAGCTTGGAATTGGGCTCATTGAGCGAACCGACGACGATGACGTCGCGGTCCTCGACAGGCGAGTCAATCCGCACATAGGTTTCTCCATCGGGAAAGGCCCGGATTTCGGTCTGGGCCACCTCCCCCTGGAGGCGACGCGCCAACTCGTTGGCACGTCGTTTCTCGCCCGGTATCGCGACAACGAGTGGTTGCATAGAAACGGTCTCCCTCGAATTCAAATCGTTGACTGAAAAAACACGACCCCAGATGCTAACATCTACGAGTCGGGGACCCAACCCCGATCAGCTCGACGCCGGCCTAAAATTGGTTCCCCCATACCCTGGGCGCCCGAAATCGCTGCACAACGCACGATACCGCAGACACCGAACCTCAGCGCCAATACCGCGCTGACAAGTCATCGGCCCACCAGGCGTCACCCCGCGATCGCCGGGGGACCTTGCCGGCACCGGCACAACGGCGTACACGCTCCACCGATTGAATCCCCGTCGCTCGTTCGTAACGTCAACACTGCCCACCGGCGAGGGGTGTTCGACTTCGATTCCACCGCTGTCGCAATCCACCGACAGTTCCCGCGGCTCGTCTCAGGGGACTTTTTGGAAGTCATCATCGTTCGATGTGCTGCAGGCGGCGTCCATCACCCGGCGAAGAGATACTGATATGTTCGACCTCAAGCAACACCACGTCACGGCCGTCGCTCCCGTCATCAGCGCCATCTGTGCGTCCCTGATCGCGGGCCTTATCCCCCTGCCGGCCGACGCCCAGATCCAGATCACGCCCCAGCGCCCCACCCAGTCCAATGTCCAGTATTTCGATTTCGAGTGGTATCACAAAGACATCGACATCGGCCCGGAAGCCGATACCGACGCCGCCGATTCCTTTGAGCTCGAGAGTATCGGCGATCGAATGGCGCGCTCGTTTCCCCGCTTTGACTTCAACGCCGACGCCACCGACGACATTCGAACTCAACAACGCCCGCGCCGACACGGCGTCGCCGACTATCGGGCGGCCGCCCCGCCACCGCGACTGACCGATTTCCCCGATCCCGGCGACGAGGCTCCGACCCGACCGCCTGCGCCGGATTTTGACGGCGACGATCCCGATGCTACCGACGACAACGACGACTACGACGAGGTCTTCGAATCCTCGGACCTCGACGACAAGACCGGCGGCGTGCGCCTGTACTTCTACGAGCGCGAACGGCCCATTGCCGAACGGGCCTCGGCCTTTATCCAGACCAGCTACCGGGAGCTGGTCGACGATTTCGACTTCGTGCCCTCCACGACGCTGCCCTACATTCTGTACAATAGCTATCAGGAGTTTTTGCAGACCAATATCTTCCCCGTCCAGGAGGGGGTGCTCGGCGTCACCGGCCGCGCCGATCTGCAGCTGGTACTGCCCTATTTCGGCGACCACCGCCTCTTCCAACACATCTCGACCCACGAGATGGTCCACCAATTTCAGATCCAGAAGGCCCGCGAAGTCGCCCAGGATGCCGGCATGGCCGGCGACCCCATGGACCAGATGCCACTGTGGTTTATCGAGGGCATGGCCGAGTACTACTCGCTGGATGGACTCGACGATGAAGCCGAGATGCTGACCCGCGACCTGCTGTTAAACCCCGACCCGCAGCGCGGTCTGGTGATGCTCGATTTTTTCGAGGATCGACCTCGAAGTCAGCTGTGGACCTACAAGATCGGTCAGGCTCGCGTCGCCTTTCTGGAGGATGTCTACGGCGAGGGCACGATTCAGGAGGTCTTTAATCAATCCTATCGACTCCTGGGGTCGCGAAGCGGCCGCCAGGGCCGCTCCTTTCGCTCCCTTCTGGCCGAAATCACTGGTGACGACCGCCGGCGCATCGCCGATCGCTTCGAGGCCTGGATCAAGGAACGCTCGTACACCAACTACCTGGATTCCCGGCAGGACTCGCCACAACTGGAGTTCTACGATGAACTTCGAGGGCTGATGCAGACGATGAAAACCTCCGATGATGGAGCGGCGATGATGTACCGCTCGATTCAGCGTTCCACCGGCCAAGTTCGGTTGTATATCGGTGATACCGAGGATCCCGACGAGCAGCGACGCGTCGCCAGCGACGGCCGGCCCGGCGTCGAATCGCTCCATCCGGTCGGACCTCGCAATTTCGATGTCGGCGACGAACAACTGACGTTTGTGGCCCGAGCCGCCGGCCACGATATTTTATACCTCCAGGACTTCGACCATCAGCGCCCCGACGACAACGACGGCGACGCCCGAATACGCCTGGGCGACCGCCAGGGCTTTGAGTTGCGCGACTACGGACTCCTGGCCGCCGAATCGCCGGCTTTTTCGCCGGACGGACGACGGGTCGCCTTTATCGGACTCGATGATGACGGCGAAAAGAATCTCTTTGTCCTCGAGCCCCTTCAGGACGGCGACTTCATCGTCACCCAACTCACCGACAGTCCACACGCCGAACGGGGACTGGCCTGGAGTGACGACGGCCTGCTCTTTACCTCCGATGCCACGGGCCACGGGAGGTACAACCTGTTTCGAATCGATCTGGAAGAGGGAACCGGCGAACCCCAGCGGCTGACCTTCGAGGAACGCGACCACTTCGATCCCCATATGACCGACGACGGCCGAGTCCTCTTTTCGGCCTACGACGACACCCGCTCCAATCTGTACGAGTACACCGATGACGGCATCCTGCAGCGCACCGACGTCGTCACCGGCCTCTTCGATGTATCGTCGGGCGCCGACGACGCTCTGTGGGCCACCTACCAACACCGCGGCCAGCGCCGCGTCGTCAGGCTCGACTCCGACGATATCCTGGACGATGAAGTTTCATCCCCTGACGACGACCCCCGGCAAGTCGCAGAGTATCCGTCCCGCTCACTCGACGGCGCCGAACGCTACCGGGTCACGGATCTCGAAAACTGGCAATTGAGCAACATCTTCGGTGTTCTGGGAGCCAGCTCCGGCGGAATTTTCGGTCAATTGATGCTCATGACCAACGATCGGCTCCGAAATCACGCCCTATTCGTCAATATTTTTGCCTTCGGAGATCTCGACAATACCGTCGCCGACATCCTGTATCTCAATCAATCGGGCCGCCTTATCTGGGGCGCCGGTCTCTTCCAGGATGTGCGCTATCGCCTGGATCGCTCTCTGCAAGACAACGTCGGCGCCACCACCGGCGACCGCCACCTGCTGTTGTCCGGAGAGCGCTTCTACGGGGCACGGGCCACGTTGCGCTATCCCTTTAACCGCTTCAGCTTTATCCAGGGCGATCTGGCGGTGGGTGGAACGACATTCTTTATGCTCAACTCCACGCGCCGACAACTGGACCGCATCGAAGAAAACTACCCGTCGGTCGATGATGCGGAATCCGAATTTGTCAATCCCTGGCTCCAGCAACACGACGAGCATCGATTTCAGACCTCTCCGTCGATGAGTCTGGGCTACAATACCATCCGCTACCACCCGGGCACGGGTCCGATCGACGGGACCTCCGCATTGCTGCAGGGCACCGTCGATGTCCAGCCCTTTCAGCGAGAGACCCACGGGACGGTGCGCCTCGATGCCGAGCGCTATTTCCCGATTTACGACCGCATCAATCTGTCGCTTCGCTTCGGGACGGGCTCTGCATTTGGCGGCCCGCTGGCGCGCCAATTCCTGCTGTCGAGCTTTGATACTCTTCGCGGAGTGGACTTCAATAATTTCAACTACCTGCTGGGCAACCAATTCTTATTTTCCAAACTCGAATTGCGGTTCCCTCTCAATTTCCTGGTGCGCATCCCGCTGATCGATGTCGAGGGCATTATCGGCACTGACTTTGGAGGCGCCGGCCAAAACCCCCTGGATGTCTGGCGGTCCCGATCGCTGGCGCCGGTCACGGGATTGAATTTCGGGCTCGGGCCACTGGTCTTTCGACTCCACTTTGCGCGTCCCATCGATATCGGCGCTCAATATCCGACGCCCACCGGAAGCGGCGACAGCAACTGGATCACCAATTTTTCACTCGGCTGGCGCTACTGGTAGTCCGGTTTCACCGGTGGCCCGGCGGATTGTCGGGCCCGTCAGATCGGCATTGTTGAGGTGACCAGCCTTGACGAAAAAAGACTCATAATATTAAAACTTGACAGAATCCGTTCATTGTCACCCGGTCGGAGGTTGTCTGTGTCAGACCCCATAGAGATTCTGGAGCGAAGACTTAACGCAGTCCTCGACCAGGAAGCATCGACCAAGGGCTTGCATTTCTTCTGCCAGATCGGTGGCCACGACACCGATCTGGGCATCATCACCCTCCAGGTGTCGGGCTCCGGTAATGCCCTTTTGAGTTGGCGCCACGACTACGAAAATGTCGACCTCTGGAGCCTGCGCTTCACCGATGAGGACTACCACCAATTCCTCCGGTTATTTTTGACCCATCGATTCTGGACGCTCAATCCCTCGCGCCGCGACCGCGAAGGCGATGAGCTCAACGTCCACCTGCGGGTCTCCGCTCAGGATGTCGGAACCTACGAGGGCATCCAATTTTGGAGCGATGACATGGACGAATACCGTGTGCTGCGTAAATTGATCACGCCACTGGGCAAGCTGATCCAAAATATCAGCCACGAAGAAATCACCGACGACGACCTACAGGCCATCTTGTACACATGAACGATTCCCGTCCCACGATTCGATTGATCGCACTGGCGCTGGCCGTCGCGGCGGCCGTCGCCTGCAGTGACCGCGAACCACCCCAAGTCGACGAGCAGCAGCAGCGACAGGACATCGAGCAGGCCCACAGCGCCGTCCATGATGCGGTCGGGGACCATCGCTCCGGTGTCGACGATCAACTGCAAGCGGCCTACCAACGCGTCGTCTCCACCGGACCCATCGGGTACCCGGAGGTCGAAATCGACGAATTGCTCGATGATGACGACGGCCAATAGCGACCTGCCCCCCCCTCACAGAATAGCCGTCCCCCCGGGGAAACGCATCGAGCACCCGTTAGCTGTGTTGCTCAAAAACGGCTACCGTCTCCAGATGTGCCGTCTTCGGAAACATATCGAAACACCACATCCGGTCCATCTCCCAACCGCCTTCGGCCAGTGTTTTGGCGTCCCGCGCAAGACAGGCCGCATCGCAGGAGACGTAGACAATCTGTCCGCCCCGGTCCAGCGCGGCGAGTTGTTCGGCCACCACCGGTGCGCCCTGACGCGGCGGATCGAGGACGACGACTTCAAAGGGCTCCTCCAAGACCTGATGGACCACATCGAGTTCGGTGAGTTCGGCGGTATCAAAGCGGACGTGCTCCATCGATTCACCGGCCAGATCGGTGATGCGACGCGCCGTCTCGACGGCCCCCTCGCTGCCCTCGAAGGCGGTGACGCGATCGGCATTTTGAGCCAGGGGAAACGTGAAGTTTCCACTTCCGCAAAATAATTCCAGAATTCGAGGCCGCTTCCAGGAGTCATCGACGACCTGGCGGACCGTATCGACCATCATCCGATTGACCGCCGCATTGGCCTGGCGAAACCGCCCCGATTCGACGCGCATCGACGCAATCGGCGGATCGGCCAGAACCTCGTGGATATCGACGGTGGTATCGCCGATGACGTAATAGTCGTCATCTTCATCGAGAATCTCGAGTCCCGTGACCGTCATGCCCTGTTCGATGCGCCGGGCCAACTCCTCGAGATGCTCCTCTTCGATCCGCTCTCCGTGGACCAACTCCACGAGAACGACGGCACTGGTCGCGCCGGCGGTCTCGACGGTGATATCGGCCTCGCCGACCATCTGCAGCGCTCCATCCAATTCGGCCAACGCCTCGTCGATCACCGGTCGGGCCACCGGACATTGCTCGACTTCGACGACGCGGCCACTTCCCTGGGCAAAGAAGCCGCGCACGATATCTCCGTCGACCCGTCGCTGGTGGTAGGTGACGCGACTTCGGTAATCGCGCACCTGCGGCGCCTCGCAAATCGTCGGCTCCGGTATCTCCAGACCGCTGATGCGCTCCATCGACTCCCGCGCGGCGTCGACCTTCCAGTGCAATTCCGATTCGTAGTTCACTCCCCAGAACTGGCAGCCTCCGCACCCGCGCTCAAAGGCGTCGCATTCGATATCGACGCGGGCATCGGAACGCTCGTGAAATTCCGCGGGCCGGCCGCGAGCCCAACTCTGTTTTTCTTTGACAATATCGACGTCGACGACATCGCCGGGAACCGTTCGTTCCACGAAGACGACTCGGCCATCTTCCAGATGCCCCAGGCCGTCTCCTCCGTGAGCCAACTTCTCGATTTCGATCTTCTCTGCGGTATTGCGTCCCAAAAACACTCCAACTGGTGGTGCCAAACGTGGTGTAGCGAATAATCGGTATCGGTGCGGTCTGAGAAGTTATTAAAAATGCGACCGGTGGCCGATGGACTTAAAACGTCTGCTCCAATGCCTCTTGTAGCCGCTGTCGCTCGTCGGCGCCATCGCCTTCGGCGGGCTCCGTCTGCTGGGCCGGCACTTCTTCGGCGGGCACTTCGTGCAAAAAGTCGAAATCCTCACCCAGTTCATCCTCCAGGTCATCGGGATCAATATCGGCGATGATCCCGAGAGCCCGAAGATTGACGCGAATCGCATGACTGGCCGCCGCCGGAGCGGCACTGGCGGCATCGAGACCCGAATCCGCGGCGTCTTCGAAATCGCCGTCGATGCCGTCGCGATCCGGCGACAACTCCCGATCGACGTCATCCGCCTGTGTGACCTCCTGCTCTTCAACCTCCGGCTCCGAGGGGGATTGCTCGGATTCACGGAGGACTCCAAAGAGCGCAGCACCGACCAAAAGGACGACCAACAACGCCACAACTACCATTGCCCGCTGAGAGGCCTTCGGGCCGTCTTCGGCCCCGGCCTGCTCGTCTGGAGCCGGCGATTCCAGCGCCCCGGTCGCCGCTTCCGCTTCACTGCCGCCAGCTGGCCTGTCATCTTCGTCGCCGGCCGTGCTCAATTCTTCGGTCTGTTCACTATACGCCCGAGTTTCGACATCGCCGAAGTCCGTACTCCTCAATTCGGGCTCCGGCGGTGTCCCGGCCAGTGTGCGATCCTCGTCGCGCTCCGAACCCGAATCAAAGGCCGCCGTATCGGCGGTGGCCATCGCTGCCGTATCGGCCATCGCGGCCGCATCGCCAGAATCGCCCGGCGTCTCCGTCTCCATCTCCCGTGAGATATCCGGCGAGTCATCGAGCCAGCCCTGCAGACCGATGGGGTCGACTTCCCGAGCCGGTATGGAATCCAATAATTCGGGGTCAAAAAGGTCGTCGCGCACCTCTTTGAGAGTCGCGGCGACTTCCTCCATCGATTCCGGCCTCGCCTCCGGTTCCTTGGCGAGCATGGACATCAAAAACTCTTCGAATTCCGGGGGGATACTCGACAGCCCCGGAATCGTCGATGGTGGCCGCGCCGTCTCGTTGATGTGGCGCACCGCATAACCCATCTGGGTCGAGGCGTTAAACGGCAAATTGCCACTGATCAATTCGTAGAGCATAATGCCGATACCGTAGATATCGGCCGATGCGCCCACCGAATCACCGCGGGCCTGCTCCGGACTCATATACGCCGGGGTGCCCCACAGCGTACCGGACTTCGTCATCGTCTCCGCTCGATTGTGCTTGGCAATTCCAAAATCGAGCAACTTCGGAAACTCTTCGTTTCCGTCGACCTCCAGAAGAAAGATATTCTCCGGCTTCAGATCTCGGTGAATCACGTCCCGGGTATGGGCCTCGCCGAGCACTCCGCAGATGGGCGGAATGATATCGAACATCTCGCGATAACTGACGAATCGGTAGGCCAGCCGGTCTGCCAGACTCTCGCCCTCGAGTAACTCCATCACCATGTAGACATGGCCTTCGGAGGTCTGTCCAAAATCAAAGACCTGGATGGCGTGGGGATGGCGAAGATTCGAGATCACCCGCGCCTCGTACATAAAGCGCTTTCGGATCCCCTCGTCACTCGTAAAATCGAGCTTCAATAACTTCAACGCCACATCGGTCTCAAAATCGAGCCGGCGCGCACTGTAGACGGCGCCCATGCCCCCTTCGCCGAGTTTCCCGTAGATGCGAAACCGCCCGTCGAATACGGATCCGATAAGCGGGTCTTCGCGATGCTCGACATCGGTTTCGATAAGCCGCGCCCCGTCATCGGGGCAGACCTCCATGGCCGTCGTAAAGGTGCGGCCACACTGCCAACACATCTTTTCGGTCTCTTCTCCCGCCGTCGGCTTTGATGTGGAGTCGGTCACGGGGCCCTGAACAATGACGTGTGGTGGGGGGTTGGAGATCGAGGCGGTTGCGGCCGTTGAAACACCCGTACCGAACCGACGTGACATTATAAGATAAGTCAACGTCGAGGACAATTCGACCGGCGTCTTTGCCGGGTTTTGCTGGACGCGAAGCGCCCTCCGGACGGGCGGAGGATACGGCCCCGTCGGACCATACATTCGGTACCGAAAGGGCGAATCTGCAGACATAGTGGTGCGCTCCCGCGCTCGACGACGTCAAAATCGTGTAAGACATCGGCGAAGCGGCTTTTTTCGGCCCCTCCGGCCTCCGCCCCTTCCTGTCTCGGAGCGACTTGTTGAATTG